>JBOFIQ010000238.1:0-1094 GCA_051650245.1 Propionibacteriaceae bacterium
GCCATCCTTCATCGCCACCATATGATCGGCGTAGTGAGCAGCAAAGTTGATGTCGTGCATCACGATGACGATTGTGCGCTGCAAGGAATCAGCCGCCGAGCGTAGATGTTTCATCATCTGCACCGAACGCTTCATATCCAGGTTGTTGAGTGGCTCGTCCAGAAGGACATATTCAGTATCTTGCGCAAGCACCATCGCCACGTAGGCCCGCTGACGCTGCCCACCAGAAAGCTGATCGAGAAAACGGTGCTCCAGATCGCCAAGATCGAGGAACTCAATTGCGCGGCTGATGATCTCCTCATCATGGACGTTGAGACGCCCTTGGCTATGCGGAAAACGTCCAAAGCCGACGAGCTGACGAACCGTGAGCCGGGTGATGAAGTGATTTTCTTGGCGCAGGATCGAGATAGTTTTAGCCAACTCCCGCGATGGTGTCTTCGTGACGTCAAGACCCGCGATGGCGATGCTGCCGTCATCCATACCCAGCAACCGACCCATCATCGTCAGTAGCGTCGATTTGCCAGCGCCGTTTGGTCCAACAAGAGCAACGATTCCACCCGACGGGATATCAAGCGTGACTGGGCCAATCGTGACATCACTTGCGCCATATCGCTTGCTTGCCCCCTTGAGCTCAATCACAGTCGCCCCTTTCTTAAGATATGAATCAAGAAGACTGACCCACCAACAAGTTCAATGATGATCGAGACCACACCCTCGGCATAGAAAATATTTTTCATACAGAAATACGCACCAGAAAGGATGACGAAGGCGATAAGAAATGCTGCGGGAAAAATGCAGCGATGATCAAAAGTTCCTACAGCCTGATAGGCGATGGTAACAACTAAGAATCCCAAGAAGGTCATTGGCCCAACCAGCGCCGTCGATAGCGCCGAGAGAATCGAGATCAAGCCCAAGGTCAGCTTCATCTCTTTCTGGTAGTCAATACCTAAATTGACTGCTGATTCTCGCCCCAGCCCGATCACATTAAGACGATGTGAGCGTAGATAGAGTAACAATGCCACCCCTAGAGCAGCCGGTATCGCCACCGTAAGGTATTCCGCATGAGCATTGGCGACGCTACCGAAAAGGCGAGC
>JBOFIQ010000239.1:0-2683 GCA_051650245.1 Propionibacteriaceae bacterium
GGCTAATGTGACAGCTACTGGAGGCCCGCAGACTGGCTGCGAACCTCCAGCGCCAAAAACTAACTAGACGCGACGGCTGTAGGCGGACTCACCCATGAGTGCGCCCGGAACCGGGATGTCGAGCATGTTCTTGAGACCCGGCGTCGCTTCAACGATGCGCGGGATGCAGTTCACAGCAATGCCCTTAGTGGCAACGCCGCCGGCATACTCAGGGGTAATCGCCATCGACAGCTCCGGGGTGCCGTGGATCTTGATGTAGTCGCCCGTGCCCTGGCCCTCAAGCTCCGGCAGAACCTGCTGGGGGTGGATCAGCGTGAGGACAACCTCATCGCCACGGTAGCCCAGGAGGGTCTGCTTGCAGCCTGCCACCATGCCCGGCTCAATCACGATGTGCGGGGTCTCACGACGCACGGTGGAGACGATCGGCTCGCGCTTCTGCTCGATACGATCAACGCCCAAACCGAGAGCATCCGAAATCATCTTGGCCGACTCGGGGAAACCGATGTGACCGTCAACCGAACCGTCGGCAACGCCCTTCTCGAACTCCTCAACCGACAGACCGACGCCCTGCGTACGCATAACCGTCGGGCCGTACGGCGACAAGTCATTGACGCGCTCAGCCTCGATAGAGGTGACCTCATGACAGCCAGCGGTCAGCATGACGACCAGGGTGTCCATCGACAAGCCGGGGTTCACACCGGTGCCGATGATCGAGACGCCGTTAGCCTTAGCGATACGGTCGAGTTCAGCGGCGAGCTCGGGGGACTGAGCCTCTGCCGACGCCATTTCCTCAGCAATGGAGACGCAGTTAGTCTTCGACTCAAGGATGAGCTTGAGGTCCTCGAACTGCTCCTTGACCCACGACGTCGTGGCGATAACGCAGCAATCTGCCTTCGCCTCGGCCAGTACCTTGGCCGGATCGTTCGACACGATAACGCCGAGTTCCTTGCCCGTCCCGAGAACCTCACCGAGGTCCTTTCCTACAAAATCAGGGCGAGCGTCGATAGCACCGACAATCTCTAGCCCTTCCTTGCTCAGTTCGAGCTTGGCCATACCTGAGCCCATGGCGCCAAGGCCCCACTGAACCACGCGAATCTTGTTCATCGATGTTCCTCCCACAACGAATAATGAAGTTGGCGTCACCATAGCGCGGATCGGCCATTCTGGATAGCCCGGACCTGCCAGAGAAAACATGTATCAAATTGATATCAACTGCAGCTATTCGGGTCAGACCCATACTAGGCGGTAGAGATCATCGGCAAACACCCCCTCCCTCCTCAATGCTGCTGTACTCTTCGTTGCAAACCGTAAATATTATTGCGAGAGACCACCCCATGCCGCTTTAACTATTAGCTTTTACCTGTAAGTATTCTCGCCATAACCATAAAATGCCGTTATAAGGAGTGGAGATGGCGGCGACCACAATTTTCCGACGTAAGCCCCTTGCGCACTTTGATTCTGATGGAGAGCACACCCATGGCGGGTTGAAGCGCTCCATCACGACTTTCCAACTTGCCATGATCGGCGTGGGCTGCACGATCGGTACAGGAATTTTCTTTATCTTTGAAACAGCAGTTCCCCACGCCGGACCAGGAATCGTTTTATCTTTTCTCATCGCCTCGCTCGTCGCAGCTTTTACTGCGCTTTGCTACGCCGAGCTCGCCAGCACGATCCCCGTCTCAGGATCGAGCTATTCGTACGCCTACGCGACGCTAGGGGAGATCGTTGCTTTCTTCGTCGGCATCTTGTTGCTCTTCGAATACGCCATCGCCGCTGCTGCAGTTGCTGTCGGGTGGTCGCAGTATCTTAACCATCTACTCTCAGATGTCGTTGGTTGGCAGTTACCAACATGGCTATCCGCCGCCCCTGACGGCAGCTTTGCCCTCAACCTTCCTGCTGTCGTTCTCGTTTTTCTCTGCTGCCTGTTGTTGCTGCGTGGGGCCAGCGAATCCGCAAAAGCTAACGCGATCATGGTATGCATTAAGCTCGGCGTTTTGATCTTCTTTGGCTTTATCGCCTTTCTTGGTTTCAAATCGAGCAACTTCACCCCCTTCATGCCCCATGGATTTGGCGGAGTCTCAGCAGCAGCTGGATCCGTGTTCTTTACCTTCGTCGGCCTCGATGCCATTTCTACTGCAAGCGAAGAGGTCAAGGACCCCCAAAAAGCCCTCCCTCGGGCATTGATGATTGCCCTCGGTATCGTCACCTTGGTCTACGTTGGTGTTGCCGTCGCCGCTATCGGCGCTCAGCACTGGGAGAAGTTTGAAGGCCAAGAAGCAGGCCTTGCCGAGATCGTGTCACATGTCGTCGGTAGTAACTGGCCTGGCATGGTTCTTGCGATCTGCGCCCTTGTCTCGATCTTCTCTTGTACCTTGGTGACAATCTTTGGTCAGACCCGTATTTTGTTCTCAATGAGCCGTGACGGCATGATCCCCAAGGTTTTTAGTGAGGTTGAATCGAAACACAATGTTCCGGCCAAGAATACCTGGATTGTCTGCATCTTCGTTGCTCTTCTGGCAGCCTTCTTCCCACTCGATATTCTTGCTGATCTTGTCTCCATGGGCACACTTTTAGCTTTCACGATCGTCTCTATTGGTGTCATCGTGTTACGACGCCGTGAGCCAGATCGTGAACGCAACTTCAAGGTTCCTGGTTATCCAGTGACCCCAGTGCTATCGGCTCT
>JBOFIQ010000240.1:0-1673 GCA_051650245.1 Propionibacteriaceae bacterium
GGGCAACTTGACCATCTTCGGTCACATGACCCGGTTGCAGCTATGGGATGCCCCAGTCGCAGTCTTGTTCATGCTGGCAGTGGCGTCGATGGGTATCTACGGCACCGTATTGGCTGGATGGGCTTCGTCTGATTCGTACTCCTTGCTCGGTAGCTTGCGTTCCTCGGCGTCGATGATCTCCTACGAGGTCGCGATGGGTCTATCGCTGGTCACCGTCTTCATGATGTCGGGCACCATGTCGATGTCGGGCATCGTCGAGGCCCAGCGTGGCACGATCGCCTTGGGCGGTATCGATACGACCTTGCCATTCCGTTACTGGCTGCTCATCCCCAGCTTCGTGATCTTCACGATTGCTGCCTTGGGTGAAGCTAACCGAACCCCCTTCGACTTCGCTGAATGTGAGCAGGAGTTGGTGTCGGGTCACATCACCGAGTACACCGGTTTCCGCTACGCGCTGTACTACCTCGGTGAGTACATCGCCTTGACGACGCAGTCAGCCATGATCGCGACGCTGTTCTTCGGTAGCTACCTCACCCCGTGGCCGCTGAACTTCATCGAGTTCTTCAATAACCCGTGGTTTGGTCCGCTGTGGTTCTTGATCAAGTCGCAGATCGTCATGTTCTGCATCATCTGGTTGCGTGGCGCAGTTCCGCGTCTGCGCTATGACCAGTTCATGAAACTGGGCTGGAAGGTTCTCATCCCCGTTTCGCTGCTGTGGGTCATGGCTGTGGCTGTGGTCAAGGCTGGTGTGCAGTACGGCTGGTGGCAGACCACGGCAGGCATGATCGTTGTCGGCATCGTGATCGCGGCACTGCTGATCTGGGCTTTCTGGCCAGAGAAGAAGGCCTCACCTGCGGCTGCTCACAATGCTCCCTTTGACGCCTTTGCTGGCGGCTACCCTGTTCCGCCAATGCCGGGCCAGGTACTGCCAGAGTTCGCCGGCGTTGTTCCTGGTGAAACTACGACCATGAAGGAGGCATAAGAGATGGCACGCTTCCGTGATCAATGGGCCGGTTTCGGCGTCACCATTCGCTACATGTTCCGCAAGCCGTTCAACTCCAAGTACCCGGAGAAGGGCGCGAAGTTCATTCCGCAGGCTCGCTTTCATGGACGTCACCAGCTCAATCGCTGGCCTGACGGCCTAGAGAAGTGCGTCGGCTGTGAGCTGTGTGCCTGGGCTTGCCCGGCAGACGCGATCTATGTCGAAGGCGCAAGCAATACGGGGCAGGATCGTTTCTCCCCAGGTGAGCGCTACGGCCACGTCTACCAGATCAACTACCTGCGCTGTATTTTCTGTGGTCTGTGCATCGAAGCATGCCCCACGCGTGCTTTGACGATGACCAATGAGTTTGAACTAGCCGATACCACGCGCGCCAAGCTCATCTACGAAAAGCAGGACTTGCTGGCTCCGTTGCTTCCGGGCATGGAGCAGCCTCCCCATGCTCTTCGTCTAGGCGACGACGAGAAGGACTACTTCCTCGGTTTGCCGCCAACGGGTACTCCCGATGTCCGGGTTGTCCCGTCGGCTACCGAAAACATCACGAATGGAGCCAAGAAGTGATCGGGATGTTCGTTCCGATGGCCTTGGGTAGCGCAGTGGCCTTCTGGCTCTGTGCGCCGCTGATGGTGTGCGCTGCCATTGCCATGGTCATGTCGAAAAAGCCGATTCACTC
>JBOFIQ010000241.1:0-19317 GCA_051650245.1 Propionibacteriaceae bacterium
TGGTCTGTTGTTCAAGATCGGTGCGGTTCCGTTCCATATGTGGACTCCCGACGTCTACCAAGGTTCTCCGACCCCGGTCACGGCCTTCATGGCGATCTGCACCAAACTTGCTGCCGTGGTTGCTTTGCTGCGCGTGCTCTATGTCGCGCTTAGCGGGGCACAGTGGGACTGGCAGTTGATGATCTCGGTGATCGCAGTATTGACCATCGTCGTCGGTACCATCCTTGCGGTCACCCAGACCGACATGAAGCGCATGTTGGCCTACTCCTCGGTATCGCATGCAGGCTTCATCCTCGTGGCGCTGTGCGGCGTCACTGTGGGTGCGTCGGGTTCCTCGGTCTCGGCAATCCTGTTCTACCTCGCGGCCTACGGTTTGGCGACGTTGGGTGCTTTTGCCATCGTCATGAGCGTGCGCAAGGATTCCAGCGAAGCTACCGCTATCGCTGACTGGGCTGGTATCGGTCGCAAGAACCCGTTCTTTGGTGTGGCCTTCTCGGTATTCCTCATGTCCTTTGCTGGTCTGCCCCTCACGGCAGGCTTCATCGGCAAGGTCGGCGTATTCATGGCAGCCTGGAAGGGCGGCTACTTCTGGCTCGTCATCATCGCGGTTTTGCTGAGCGTGGTGGCAGCATTCTTCTACATGCGCGTCATCGTCGTGATGTTTGCTCAGGAGCCAGTTGCGGGTGTCGATGTGGTCACTCCAGGTATGCACGCCCAGATTCCGGTTATTGTGGGGTTTGTTGCCACGCTGGTCCTTGGCCTTTGGCCTGCCCCGGTGCTTGACCTGGTCAATAAGGCAGCTATTTTCCTCTTCTAAGTCACAAGGAGTGTCGTGACCGCTGTAACCCCCGACGTCGACTCCCCATTTGCCGACGCGATTAAGCAGCGGTTGACGGAGTTGGAGTCTGTGCTGGTGCGTGATGCCCAGGCAGACACCGACTACGTCACCGAAGCCGCGACGCACATCATTGAAGCGGGCGGAAAACGTTTCCGTCCGATCTTGGTGTTCTTAGCAGCGCATGTGGGCCATAGTGAGACGGATTATGCGCCAGGCTCAGATGCCAACCTGCGGCTGCTGTGGGCCGCTGAGGTGATGGAGCTGACCCATGTGGCAAGCCTCTATCACGATGACGTCATGGATGAGGCGCAGACTCGTCGGGGTGTGCCTGCGCCCAACCGGCGCTGGAGCAATACCATTGCCATCTTGGTGGGGGATTTCTTATTCAGCCGGGCATCGTCACGGGTAGCGCTGTTGGGGACCGATTACGTCAAATTACAGGCGGATACCTTTGCTCGTCTGGTTCAAGGCCAGATCGCTGAGACGCGCCCAGTTCCCGGCGTTGATCCGATGCAGCACTACCTGCAGGTCATTGCGGGGAAAACCTCGTCACTGATTGCGGCCTCCTGCGTTTTTGGTGGCATGGTGGCAGGGCTAAGCTCAGAGCAACTCACCGCTCTCTCGCACTACGGCGAGGAAATCGGCACGGTCTTCCAGCTTTCTGATGATCTCATCGACGTCACCTCAGATAACACCGGGAAAACCCCTGGTACAGACCTGCGTGAGGGGGTCTGGACGCTTCCGACACTCATGTTGCGGCAAGCGGCTCGGGCTGAAGATGCGCACCTTCTGGGACTACTTGAACAAGATCTCAGCGCCGATGAAGCGCTCCTTGCGGAAGCGCTTGGGTTGCTGCGGGCAAACCCCATCATTGACCAGGCGCGTGCAGAGATTACCCGTCGTGCGGAAGTCGCCCGGGGGCATCTCGCGGTGTTGCCCGATGGTGAGGCTAAAGAAGGTCTCTCAGCGCTATGTGATCAAGTGGTGAGTCGTTCTAGCTAACATTCTTTTACATCAAGGGGCCCCCGTACTTCACGAAGTACGGGGGCCCCTTGATGTCGCGATGTTCTACCAAATACGGACGCGCTTCTCCGGATCTAGCCAGAGCTGATCGGTCGGCTGGACGTCGAAAGCTGCGTAGAATGCGTCAACATTCTTGACGATCTGATTGCAGCGGAACTCACCAGGGGAGTGCGGATCGATAGCGAGCAGTTGCGCTGCAAGCTCTGGACGACGCTTGGTCTGCCAGATCGTCGCAAATTGCGTGAAGAACTCTTGGGTTCCAGCAATATCCGTGACGGTATCGACGTCATCGCGGCCGTTGGCAAGCTGCCAGGCCTTGAATGCGATACTGACGCCACCCAGGTCGCCGATATTCTCGCCGATGGTTAGATCGCCATTGACATGCTGATCGGGAACTTCTTCGGGGCACAGGGCATCGAACTGCTCGATGAGAGCGTGGGTGCGCTCCTTGAATGCTTCCTTATCGTCTTGAGTCCACCAGTCGCGTAGCGTGCCATCGCCGTCGCAGGTAGCGCCTTGGTCGTCAAAACCATGGCCAATTTCGTGGCCAATGACAGCACCGATACCACCGTAATTTGCTGCCGGGGTCGCATGAAGATCGAAGAACGGCGGCTGCAAAATAGCGGCCGGGAAGACGATTTCATTGCGCAGCGGGTGGTAGTAGGCATTCACTGTCTGCGGGGACATGAGCCATTCGTCAGGGTTCATCTTGCCCATGGCGCGATTGACGTCATAATCCTGATGGAATACCGAAGCGCGTAGGCGGTTACCGACTAGATCGTCGGCGCGAATTTCAAGCGCAGAGTAGTCCCGCCAGCTATTGGGGTAACCGATCTTCGGGGTGAACTTGGCGAGCTTGTGGAGCGCTTCTTTCTTGGTCTGGTCGGTCATCCACTCCAGATCCATGATTGAGCGTTCGTAAGCCTTGAGGAGCCAACCCACCAGCTCATCCATGCGCTGCTTAGCTTCGGCAGGGAAATGACGGGCGACGTAGAGGCGGCCGACCGGCTCACCAAGGGCGCCTTCAACCCGGTTGACGCCACGACGCCAGCGATCTTCGAGCTGAGGAGTGCCAGAAAGCGTGGTACCAACAAAACCAAAACGCTCAGCTTCCATGGCCGCCGTCAGCGACATTGCCAATGCTGAGGTGATATGCCACATGGCCCAGGCGCGCCAGTCATCGAGACGCCCGGGGACGAGTAGGGCTTGGACTGCGTCAAAGAAGGAGAGCTGTCCAACGATTAGTTCGGCGAACTTGGCTGAATCCCACTCGGCGCCAGCGAGGAACGCATCAAAGTGCAGGCCGGGGTAGTCGGTGCGGAATTGTTCGAGTGTGCGGGCATTCATGCTGGCGACCATGTCGCGGCAACGCACATTGTCCCAATGCTGGGCGGCAATTTCGGTCTCCAGCGCCATGACCTGCTGCGCCTTTGCGTCGGCGTCAGCGATGCCAGCGTGAGCCATGAGCCTGCCCATGTGCGCGACATATTCGGTACGGATCGGCGCATGCTCGTCAAGACGGTAGTAGGCCTCGTCGGGCAGGCCGAGCCCGCTCTGGCCGACGAACATGAGGTAGCGGGTGGGCTGGAACGGGTCAGCGTCAGAGCCGACGCCGATCAGCGAGCCCAGATCATGGCGGTGCATCCAGCCCATGAGGCCCATGAGCCCGGCAATATCAGTAACCTCATCGACCTTCGCCAACAGCGGCTGGAGCGGCGCAGTGCCGAGTGTCTCTAGCGTGTCGGTATCCATGTAGGAGGCGTAGAGATCTGCAATCTGCTGCTCGGGAGTACCCGTGGCAGCGCCCTGCGGCAGTGAGGTGATGATGTCCTTGACGGCATCTTGGGAAGCCTCGTGTAGCTGCATGAAAGCGCCCCAGGACGCTTTATCGCTAGGAATCTCTGTCTCGTCCAGCCACGTCCCGTTGACGTAACGGTAAAGATCGTCTTGCGGTCTGATTGAAGTCACCATAAGACGATCCTACGCAGTCCGAAGGCCAGAGTTTCTGCCACCCTCCGCAAACGCTGCACTTATCGTCATCTGCTGCAGAAATAACTGCAGCAGATGACGATAAGTGCAGCGTTTGCAGAAGGGGCTAGCTGACGTTCCAGGTATCTTTACCGAGCAAGAGCTTGTGCAAGGCCTCACGCTTATCGGTAATGCCAGCTTCAGCTTGTGTGATCTGGGCCCGGGCGCCATCGTCGTAGGCCGGACGTTCGACGTCGCGGAAGACCCCGATAGGAGCCTGATCTATAACTCCCTCTGACGTGAGTCGGGAGAGCGAGAAAGCGTAAGCCGGGTCGCTGCAATGCGCATCGTGCACGACGACGGCATCTAGCCCCACCTCTGCTATCGGCGCAGTAGTTAAACCGTAGTTCGTGCGAACCACACCCATCGAATTATCCGGGCCAAAGACAATCGGTTGGCCATGCTCTAGCGGAATCGTGGAGGCCTCGGGTCCCTTCACCTGCTCGAACGCCCCATCGTTGAAGATCAAGCAGTTCTGATAGACCTCGACGAAGGAAGCGCCGCGATGTGCCACCGCCGCCTTGATAGTCTCGGCAAGATGGGCTCGCTGCGAGTCCACCGAACGAGCCACAAACGTCGCTTCTGCACCGAGTGCTAGCGAGATCGGATTAAAGGGCTGGTCCAAGGAACCAGCAGGGGAAGACTTCGTGATCTTGCCCTGCTCGGACGTCGGGGAATACTGGCCCTTCGTCAGACCATAGATGCGGTTATTGAACATGATGACGGTGATGTTCACATTGCGACGCAGTGCATGGATGAGGTGATTTCCACCAATCGACATCGAGTCCCCATCGCCGGTCACGACGAAGACTGCGAGATCCTCTCGCGACGTAGCAATGCCCGTCGCGATGGGAAGGGCGCGGCCATGAATCGTGTGCAGGCCATAGGTGTTCATGTAATACGGGAACCGGGAAGAACAGCCGATGCCTGACACGACGACGGCATTCTCGCGCTTAATGCCGAGCTCGGGCATCAAGCCTTGGAAAGCCGCCAGAATGGCGTAATCGCCGCAGCCGGGGCACCAGCGAACCTCTTGGTCAGAGACGAACTCTTTACGAGCGACTGGCTCCACGCTCAGTGGGATATTTTTGAGGCCAGGGCCGAGGGGAGCGTCGAGGCTCATCGTGCGTGTCCTTCCAGCATGGTGCAGATGTCGTCAGCAAGTTCGGTCGAACTAATCGGCAGCCCCCGGACCCGGGAGTAGGAGATTGCATCGACGAGGAACTTTGAGCGGATGATCATGGCGAGCTGACCGCTGTTCATCTCAGGAATGATGACCTTCGTGTACGCAGTAACCACTGCACCGGTGTTACTGGGCAATGGAGCAATATGGCGCAGATGCGCATGCGCGACGTTGAACCCACGCTTACGGCAGCTACGCACTGCTTCGAGCGCGGGGCCATAGGTCGAACCCCAGCCAAGGACAAGCACCTCTGCTACGCCGCTGGGATCATCGACGGCTAGCTCTTCAATGCTCTTGGCGACGGCGTCCACCTTCGCCTGACGTATATGGGTCATCGCTTCATGGTTGGCAGGATCGTAGGAGATCGTGCCGGTGCCATCGGCTTTCTCAATCCCACCGAGTCGGTGCTCTAGGCCTGGAGTTCCTGGGATTGCCATCGCTCGTGCCAGCGTTTCAGGATCACGCAGGTAAGGATGGAACACGGGCTGTCCTGCACCATCAACCGCATTAGCGTGGGTGGTGAAGTTGGCGTGGATTTCAGGTAACTCATCAAGTTCGGGGACTCGCCACGGCTCGGCGCCGTTGCCGAGATACCCGTCGGTGAGCAAGATCACGGGGGTCCGGTATGTGACCGCGATACGGCAGGCTTCGATGGCAGCGTCGAAACAATCCGACGGTGACTTTGCTGCAATTACTGGCAATGGAGCCTCACCGTTGCGACCGTACATGGCTTGGAGTAGATCGGCCTGTTCGGTCTTGGTGGGCATGCCTGTGGATGGTCCGGCTCGCTGAACATCGACGATGACCAGCGGAAGTTCCATCATGACGGCTAGGCCAATAGCTTCGCCTTTGAGCGCTAATCCAGGCCCCGACGTCGTCGTGACTCCAAGATTTCCAGCAAAAGATGCCCCAATAGCCGAGCAGATTCCAGCGATCTCGTCCTCGGCTTGGAATGCGATGATGCCAAATTCCTTGTGCTTGGCAAGCTCGTGGAGGATGTCAGTGGCAGGGGTGATGGGATAAGAGCCCAAGAACAGGGGGAGATTTGCTTGCTGCGCGCCAGCGATTAAGCCCAGCGCCGTGGCCTGGTTTCCGGTAATCTGGCGGTAACACCCAGGAGCCATGGGAGCGGGATCGATGTGGTACTGGACGGCAAAATCTTCGGTCGTTTCACCGTAGTGGTAGCCAGCCATGAAGGCAGCCTTATTCGATTCTGCGATCTCGGGCTTGCTCTTGAACTTGGCGTTAAGGAACTCCAGCGTTGCCTCAGTGGGGCGATCAAAAAGCCAAGTAAGTAGACCCAGCGCATACATGTTCTTAGCGCGGGACGCATTCTTGCGGGTCAGCCCGAAAGATTCGACGGATTTCACCGTCATCGCGGTCAGATCAAGGGCATGGACGTGGTAACCCTCTAACTCGTCACCTTCGAGCGGGTTCGTCGCAAAACCAACTTTGGTGAGGTTGCGAGATGTGAAATCTGCGGTATCGACGATCAACAAGCCGCCACGGGGGAGGTCTTTGAGATTGGCTTTCAGCGCGGCCGGGTTCATCGCAACCAAGACGTCAGGAGCATCGCCAGGAGTGGCAATATCGGTTGAAGCGAAATTGACCTGGAAGCTAGACACGCCCGGAACAGTGCCTTGTGGTGCACGGATTTCAGCCGGGTAGTTAGGCAGAGTTGAGATGTCGTTACCGGCGGCGGCAGCGTCAGAGGTGAACCGGTCACCCGTGAGCTGCATACCGTCTCCGGAGTCACCTGCGAACCGAATGACGACTCTGTCACGCGTGGTTACATCGGCCACGTTCGGCCCTCCTTCATCAAGGTTAGCTAATCGCCATCTTATGACCTGAGCCACAAAAATGAGTTGCTGGGGCTGAACCATCTCACAATCGTGATCTTACAACGCCGGTAGGCTTGCGTAGGTGAACTTCTTCCGACGACTAGCCGACGCTCTGCGTGACGTCGCTGGTGCGCTCGTCGATGCGCTCAAAGTGGGGTGGGTCTGGGCCGGTATGGGAGCCTCGCTGCTCTTGGTGCTGGGGACGATCACCCCGGCCTACCTCCCGCAGAACTCACCGTGGTGGCCTCCGGCGCGCGCATTGAAGCTCGATTCTCGTCCAGCGAAGATCATCGGCACGCTACTCATGCTTGTGGGGGTATCGCTGCTGACTCAAGCGTGGTTGGCAATTCGCCCGCTGGTCTATACCAAGGTGCGACATTGGGCTGTGCTGGGCTGGTGGAGTCTGCCGCTACTCTTTGCCCCGCCGATCTTTTCCCACGATGCCTACTCCTATGCGGCACAAGGCTGGCTCGTCCGCAACGGCATCAACCCGTATCAAAACGGTCCTGGTGTACTTCCGGGGGCTTTTGCCGATCAATCGCCGTGGGTCTGGCGCTTTACCCCGACGCCCTATGGCCCGCTGTCGCTAGAAATTCAGCATGGCATCGTCAATCTTTTGGGTGCAGACCCCTATTGGTCAGCGGTTGCCATGCGTTTACCGGCGCTGCTTGGCGTGATCTTGATCGTATTCCTGGTACCCCGCATCGCAACCTGGATGGGAATCGACCCGGCATTTGCGGCCTGGTTTTCCACCCTCAATCCCATCCTCATCACCGATTTTGTGGGTGGTGCTCATAACGACGCTTTGATGACGGGCATCGTCGTTCTTGCGTTGTGGTTAGCGACGTTGGACTGGTGGTTGTTGGGTGCCTTCGTCGTGGGGGTCGCGGCAGCGATCAAACAGCCGGCCTTCCTTGCCTCCTGGGCCTTACCGTTCATGGGTTATCACATGAATTGGCATCGGTGGCGTAGCGTACTGCGGGCACTGCTGCGGGCCTGCGTGAGTTGTGTGGTCGCTATTGGTGCATTCGTCTTGATCTCGCTGATGACGGGCTTTGATTTTGGATGGAAAAACGCCATTGGGGTCCCCGGCTCGGTGATCACCGTCTCACCATTTACGACATTGGGACTGATATTGGGTGCCATTGCGACCCAATCGACGGATCTCTCCCTATTCAAGCCCTATCTACGCTATTCCCGCCTCGCTGGCATGCTCATGACAGTCACTGCTATCGGGTATTTGTCGTTGCGAATGTCGCATAAGAAGCCTCTCAAAGCATTGTCGTGGAGTTTCCTGGCAGCAGCTTTTGGTGGCCCGGCGCTGCATGGCTGGTACGTCCTCTGGGGCGGGGTCCTGCTGCCGCTCGCGGAGCCTAGCGAGCGTGTTATCAAGATCGCGACCTGGATCAGTGTGGGCCTGTTGTCCTATGCCGCGATCAATATGGCGTGGAGAAATGGGGCGATTGCACTAGGCATAGCCTTCGTTGCTCCGTTAGCGTGGCAGGTATCGCATCATTTCCACTCAACGAAAGCACAGGTATCAGCATGATTGAGCTGCAGCCCAGCCCGACGACGGAGGATGTTCTGTGGGGCATTGAGGACGGTGTTGGCTATCTCGTACTCAACCGTCCGCGTCCGATCAACAGTTTGACGACGTCGATGTGCCAGGCCATTGTGGCTGCACTCAGCGCATGGGAGCACGATGCTCTCGTCACATCAGTAGATCTGACTGGCGTTGGTCGCGGGCTTTGTGCGGGTGGTGACGTTGTCATGGTGCGACAGTCATTCCTCGACGGTGAGCCTGAGCGGGGGCTGGATTTCTTCCGTACCGAATACGCGATGGACGCCCAGATCGCGCATTACCCGAAGCCGATCACGGTGCACCAGCACGGCTTCGTTATGGGTGGGGGGCTTGGCATTTCTGCACATGCGTCGAAGCGGATCGTCTCCACTGACGCACGTATCGCTATGCCTGAGACGATCATCGGTTTCTTCCCGGATGTCGGCGTCTGCTGGGAGTTGGCTAAGGCTCCTGGCGAGCTAGGCAAGCATATTGCGGTGACCGGAATCCAGGTGGGGGCTGCCGACGCGGTGCTCTTGGGATTCGCTGATGAGATCGACGGTGACGATGTTGCGCCACCGGTACTGGAAGACGCTGACTGGGTTCGGGAGTGCTACGCAGGCACAGATGCTGCTGCCATCATTGCGCGGTTGGAAGCGTCGCAAGTCCCGGCTGCGCAGGAGGCTGCGGCGCTCATTCGGCAGCGTTCGCCGCTATCGGTGTGGGTAGCGATTGAGGCGATTGAGCGGGCTCGTGCCATGAACACCATTGACGAGGTCTTTGCTCAGGACTTGGCGCTGACCCGTGCCACGGTGACGAACTCAGACTTCTGCGAGGGAGTTCGGGCGCAGCTTGTCGATAAGGATAAGAACCCGACCTGGCGCCATGCCCGGATTGAGGATGTCGATCCGGCTCTCGTGCAGGAGATGTTCTTAGCCTGAGGCTGAGCTGGCCTAGGACAGGTCGTAATCGATCACGACGGGCGCATGGTCGCTTGTGCGCTCGTCGTAGGTTGCAGCCCGGTCTACGCCGCCGCTGACGGCCTTCTTGGCAAGCCTGTTCGTGGCGAGATGGTAATCAATGCGCCAGCCGACGTCTTTGGTGAAGGCCTGACCGCGCCATGACCACCAGGAGTAGGGGCCGTGGGTGTCAGGGTTAAGTTGGCGTAAGACGTCAACGAGTTTGCGGGGGCCGATCTGGGTGGATAGCCACTCGCGTTCTTCAGGAAGAAAACCTTCCATCTTTGTATTCTGCTTGTAATTGGTGACGTCGTAGATCTGGTGGGCGATATTGAGGTCACCCATAAGCAAGAACTCGCGCCCGCTCTCCTTTGCGGCTCGGCGAGTACTCGGCAAGTACGTGTCGAGGCTGTGCATGAAGCGCATTTTGCGGTCATATTTGGCGAGATCGACGTCGCGGGTAGCACCTTTAGGTAGATAAAGCGAGGCGACAGTCAGGCCAGGGAAATCAGCTTCAAGATAGCGTCCTTCATGGTCAAATTCCTTATTGCCAAATCCATGACGGACCGCTTCGGGCTGGGTGCGCGACACGATGGCGACACCGTTGCGACCAGGGATATCACCTTGGTTGTAGGCAACCTGCCAGCCAGTGAAGATCGTCTCGGGGATGAGATCGTGTGGGCAACGCATCTCTTGGATTGCCACGATGTCACAGCCACGATTCTCCAGCCAAACGTCAAAACCACGCTTATGTGCGGCACGGATGCCATTGACGTTGACGGTCGCGATACGCATAGAGGTCCTTTGCCTGGAGGTTCGTCTAGGCCTGAAAATATGCCATAGTGCGCAACGGTTGGGGAGTAGTTGTTCCACTCTGGCTGGTTTTTAGTGTGGGGTGAGGGTTTTGCGGTAGTGCTTGTAGTACGCCGTCGTCTCGAACCCCAGAAGGTCAAAGGCCATGAGCAATTCGGTGTCGGTGCTTTGGTGGAATGAGCGCACTCGCTTTACCTCGGGGAAGGCACAGGAAAGTTCAGCCAGGCTACGCAAGATGAAAGCGGCATGGAGCGCTTGGGCGCCAAGGGAGCGATCGCTAAATGCGGTGCTGAGTTCGGCGATGGCCTGCCCGCCGGAGTATTCGACGTGAATCCAGCCGTAGATCCGGTGATTGGCTTTAGCTCGCAACAGCATCGTCAATACGTGCACCCCAGAACCGATGGCTGCTTGGAATGTTGCGTTGATTTCGGCGGCGGTCGTGGCTTGGAAGCGGTCATCATCGCGCATATCAAGATCGGCTAGCTCAGCGAGCCAGTCCTGCGGCGGCTCGCCCCAACAGGTCTGAATGACGTAGTCCTGGACCGGGCCTATATTCGCACCCGGATTCGCAGGGATGAGGGGCAAGGTGATGTCTTGACGTAACACAATGAACTCTTGGCGAAATCCGCGACGGAGCACGAAGCGTGAGTCTCGGTTATCGCGTCGGGAACGGCTAGAGATGTCTCCCGCGATAACAGTGCGGCCATGCTCGCGGGCCTGGATTTCTACAGCATCAGCTAAGACCCGGCCAAAACCGTATCCCTGTAATGAGTCATCAACGCAGATATAGGCCTCAGCGATATGGACATCATGGTGTTGTGGGTAGATCACTTCCATGACAGCGGCAATATCGCCGGTTGTGGTGCTGCGGTACGAAAAGTAATGGATTTCATTTTGTGGAGAGCGTGCCGCAAGCCGGAACTCACCCAGGCCATGAAGCTGGGCCAGGTCGCCCCACTCGGCTGTGTTGAAGCGATGGATAGCGCTGACATAGGCGGCCAGATCGTCGTCGTTATCGACGTCAATCTCGTGTAGTTCGTAGTCTCCCAGAATCACCAGGGCTCCTTTGCCTCCTTATCAAGATTCAATAACTCAACTGATTCTATGGAGTGGAGCACACGACGAAAATAGGCGCAGCAGGATTGTTATATTCGCACCTGCTGCGCCCAGTTAATGGTTTAGCGGTAGTTGGTGAATTGCACGTCGAAATCGAAATCGGCGCCGGTGACGAGCCGCTGGACCGCCTGTAGATCATCGCGGCTCTTGGAACTGACGCGCAGTTCTTCGCCTTGAATCTGCGCCTTAGTGCCCTTGGGGCCTTCATCGCGGATTAGTTTGCTGATCTTTTTGGCGTTGTCTTGGGAGATACCGTTTTGCATATCGGCACTCATCTTGAATGTCTTGCCCGATGGTTTGGGATCGGTGGCATGAATCGACTTCAAGGAAACGCCACGACGAACGAGCTTGGACTGGAACACGTCATAGACGGCCTTAACCCGCTCCTCGGAGTTTGCCTCCATCGCAATTGTGTCGCCAGACCAGGCGATGCTGGCCTCGGTTCCCTTGAAATCGAAGCGTTGAGAAACTTCGCGAGCGGCCTGATTAAGGGCGTTATCGACCTCTTGACGGTCGGTCTTGCTCACAATGTCGAACGAGCTGTCGCCAGCCATGGGACTCCTTCCAAAAAACCTCATGCCCATTGTGCCCGACATAGCGCGACATTGCGTGGTTGTCATAAGTCGAGTGGACGAATGACTCAAAATCTTGTTAGGATTATCCGGCACCACGGCAGGTTGCCCGAGCGGCCAAAGGGAGCGGTCTGTAAAACCGTCGGCATTGCCTTCGAAGGTCCGAATCCTTCACCTGCCACACGCAAGACCCCCAGATCGAATGGATCTGGGGGTCTTTTCTATTCTCGGCGCGTTAGCGTGCAAGCAACGCTTCAGCAGCGATCTGAGCAGTATCGGAGTACATCGTTTCGCGCTCAGCAGCCGTCAGATCCACGTTGTTTTCGGCATCGGTGAGGTGATCGGACACGGTCAGGCAGACGAGAGCTTCCTTGTGCTCACGCATGGCGGCTAGGTACAAGCCTGCTGCTTCCATTTCGACGCCCAGCGTGCCGTAGTCGGCCAACATTGTGGTGGCTTCGGTGCGGTTGCTGTAGAAAATGTCGCTGGATAGCACCGCGCCAACGTGGACGTTCTTGTTCATCGCGTGTGCTGCCTGGACTGCGCCGTTGAGCAGCGAGTAGGACGGTGCGAAGCTCAAGTGCATGCCAGGGACTTCCAAGGCGATGGAGGAGTCGGTGTGTGCCGAGCTACCGATGATGACGTCCTTAATCTTGCAGTCCTTGGAGAACGCGCCACAGGTGCCGACGCGGATAATGCGTGCGACATCGTAGAAACGGAAAAGCTCGGTCGAGTAGATCGAGATGGAGGGGATTCCCATACCCGAGGCCATAACCGACATGGGGGTGCCCTTGTAGGTGCCGGTGTAGCAACCGATACCCCGGACGTCGGATACGTGCTGAACGCCATCGAGGAGATCGTCGGCCATACGACGGGCGCGCTTAGGGTCGCCTGGCATAAGGACGAGGGGAGCAATCTGTCCGCGCTCGGCGGAGATGTGTGGGGTAGGCATTTCAGGGGTCCTTTCGGGGCCAGTTTGTATTTCAGAGTCAACACCGTGTATCTTATTTCCTCGTTGCCCCTATAGCTCAGTAGGTAGAGCGTCTCCATGGTAAGGAGAAGGTCTGCAGTTCGATTCTGCATGGGGGCTCTGGGTGACCATTTCGGTGGAAGCTCCGTGGCGGGGTAGCTCAGTCGGTAGAGCAAGCGGCTCATAATCGCTGTGTCACGGGTTCAAATCCCGTCCTCGCTACCAGACGTAAATACCATGTACTCAAGCAGATTAAGGAATCATCATGGCGAAGAAGGCAGCCGACGTTCGGCCGAAGATTACGCTTGCCTGCACCGAGTGCAAGGAGCGCAACTACATCACCAAGAAGAACCGTCGTAACGACCCGGATCGCTTGGAATTGGCGAAGTTCTGCCCGAAGTGCGGTAAGCACGTCGCGCACCGCGAGTCGCGCTAGCTATCAGTTTCAGTGGCGCCGTCCCTTTGGGGCGGCGCCACTGCTGTGTTTGCGACGGGTGGAGTCTTTGGCCTGGCCTGCTCTGGCCTGGGGCTATCCGCGTGTGCTGGGGCGCAGATGGGGGATGAGATCAACGCAGACTTCGTACTCAACAGTGCCAGTATCGCCAGGATGTGAGCGGTCTTTCCAGCGGTTAAAAAGGGCGAGGGCTTCGTCGGCGATTTCTTCGGCTTCGGTGCAGGTGAGGTGGAAGGCGTTGACAAGGTTGCCTACATGGATTTCCGGCTCGTCAGAGTTGGGGTTTGTGGTAGAAAGTCTGGCGCTATTGAGTGCGGTGACAATGTCGGCGGCTCGCTGGGAGTACATCAGGTGCACCATGGAGATTATTGAGTCCATGGCGTGAGGGTCCGTTGCGCTACCGAGATCTTCGAGTTTGATCGTTGTGCGTTGCTCGTTGAGCTGCCACCAAGATTCTCTTTTGCTAGCGGTCTCAGGTAGGGCTGCTCGCAATACGTAGCTGTATTTCTCCAATTGATGCAGGTGGAAACTCACCGAGTTGGCGGGTTCGCCGACGCGCTCAGCAATCATGCGGACATTGGCTGATTCTACCGATGAGAGGGTGCGCAAAATTGCAATACGAACTGGGTGTGTGACAGCGCGTAGCGACTGGGGAGTGTGCTTTTCTCGTGGGATCTTATCGTCCATGTATCTAGCCTAGGGTATGTGAGCGAAGATTTAACAAGAAACATTGCGCAATATATCTTGCATAATCTTTCTGCGATGTGTCAGGATGGGGTATGAGCACTGATCAAGATCCCCTCGTCGAGACGTCTCCGGTTGTTTCACCCAAGCTGTGGCGTAACCATAACTACCAGCTCCTGATGAGCGGTCGTACGCTGGCAATCATCGGTGGCAATATGACCGGTTTGGCCATGATGCTGATCTCCTACGACCTGACTCATGATGCGGGCTCTGCTGCTTTCGTCATGGCATTTTCGATGATTGGGCAGTTGCTTATTGGCTTACCTGCGGGGGCCTATGTCGATCGGTGGGACCGCAAAAAGACCATGGTAATTTCCGCGTTACTCAACGGACTGGTCATTGCAACTGTTCCCGTTGCGATGTGGACACATACGTTGACCATTGCGCAGTTAGCTATCGTCTGCTTTTTGTCTGGCGCTTTAGCGTCGTTCTATGGCCCGGCCGAGCAGGCGTCGGTCAAGCGCATCGTGTCGAAGGAACAGCTGGGTACGGCGATGACTGTCAATCAGTCCCGTAGTGCTATCGGTTCTGTTGTGGGTCCACCTCTGGCGGGCATGCTCTATGGGCTGGGGCATGTCTGGCCCTTCCTGGGCGAGGTCATTGGCGAACTGGCCGCAGCGCTGTGTGCTCTCTTTGTCCGTGGCGACCTCAACCCCAGCGAAGATGAGCGTCCTGAGCGTAAGAAGATCTGGCAAGAAATCGTTGATGGTGTGGGTTTTGTTTTCACGCATCGAGTGCTTGCCCCGGTTGCTTATGTCGCCTGCCTGCTGAACTTCGGTTTCAACGCGGTCTTCGTCGCATTGGTGTTGAATCTGCGGGCTACCGGCACGTCGGCGGAGCAGATCGGCCTCATGGAAATGTATGCAGGTATCGCCGCCATCGTCGGGGCGGTCGTTGTCGCAGGTCTGTTACTGAAGGCACTACCAGTGGGCAAGCTCTCCCTTATGACATTCGTGCTGACGGTGACTCTCACTTTCATTGCGCTTTGGTGGCATGGCTATTGGGCGGTTGTTGTCCTCATCGTCTTGCTTTCGCTCGTCCTCCCGGCTGCAAATGCCGGCATGATGGGGTATTTCACGGCGATTGTTCCAGATCATCTTCAGGGCAGAGCCGGCGCGGCATTGGGCGTACTCAGCATGGGCCTCATGCCGTTAGCGCAGATGATGTCTGGCTATCTGCTGCAACATGTCGGGATTCGGGCGGCGCTTATCGTCGGGTTGGTCCCGTTGGCCATTGCGACCTGTGCAGCGTTGGGCCTGAAATCCTTGCGGACCATCCCTAAAGCGTCAGAGTTTGGTGAGCTTATCCCAGACGAGAGCTGATCTACCTCGATCACGCACGACTTACGCGCACACGCACGAGTTCTAACTCGGGGGTGTGCGCGTAAGTCGTGCGTTAAGCGTTCCAGGGTAGGCTCACTTCTATGGAAAATCTTGCGGGGCGGAGTTTTTCGCCATCGACGCCGCACCTCGTGACCGCTGACGAATTGTCACGCTTTGCTGCGCAATTTGGCGGAACCGGCTGCTGGCCTACCTTCGCAATCACGATGGCCGCGCCAGCCTGGTTAGCTATTTTTGACGACCCTGATCTCGGGCTCGACCTCGCCAAGACGGTTCATGCCGATCAGCGTTTCACCTGTACCCGTCCGTTGTGCGCCGGTGACAACGTGATCGCCACTGCGACGATCACGAAAGACCGCACTCGCGGCACAACCAAAGTCCTCACTGTTGAGGTGCTACTCACTGTTGCTGACGAATGTGTCGTGACAGCAACATCGACGCTCATCACGGAGGTGGGAGCATGAACGTGCCTGAGGTGCTCAACGACATCACGGTCCCCGTGTCGCGTGCAGACATTGCCCAGTACGCACAGTTATCTGGTGACCACAACCCGATCCACGTCGATGATGAGGCAGCCCGAGCGCTGGGGTTCCCCGGTGCAATTGCGCACGGCATGTTCATCATGGGGGCAGCCTGTCGTATCTTGCCCGAGAACGGGATTCCGGCTGACCAGGTACGTTCCTGCTTTGCCCGTTTTGGACGTCCACTCGTTCTTCCTGGGCAGCTACGGGTAAGTGGCACCTTGATCGCGGAACATACCTACGAAATCGAAGCCTTTTCTGTTGCTGATGCTGAGCGTGTTGCCCGGTTGGAGGTCACCGTTGCCTGAATTTAGTGATGAACTGTTGGCCCAGCACACCACCATGCGTGTAGGTGGACCGGCTCGCCGCTACGTCATCGCGACGACAGAAGCCGAGCTGCTCAGCGCCATCCGTGAAGCCGATGAGTGTGGTGAGCCAGTGCTGATTCTGGGCGGTGGTTCTAACCTCGTCATTGGTGATGCGGGGTTCCCCGGTCTCGTGGTACAGGTCGCGACATCGGGTATCACGCAGGAAACCTGCACCCCATGTGCTGGGGTTTTCGTTCGCGTCGCGGCGGGGGAGAACTGGGACCGTTTCGTCGAATACGCGGTCAATCAGGGCTGGTCGGGGGTCGAGACGCTATCGGGTATCCCCGGGTGCGTGGGCTCGACACCGATCCAGAACGTGGGCGCCTACGGGGCCGATGTGAGTCAGACCATCGCCCGCGTCCGAGCCTATGATCGCCAGTTGCGCCAGATCACGACCTTTGAGGCAGCTGAGTGCGGGTTCTCGTACCGCGATAGTCGATTCAAGTGGAGCCTTGGGCGCTACGTCGTGTTAGACGTCTGGTTCCAGTTGCAGCGTGATGAGTTGAGCCGCGACATTGCCTACCCAGAGTTAGCCCGCGAACTTGGGGTGGAATTGGGTCAAGCTGCGCCGCTACGGGAGACACGGGCTGCGGTCTTGACGATCCGGGGCCGCAAGGGCATGGTCCTTGACGAGTTCGATCATGACACCTGGTCGGCTGGTTCTTTCTTCACCAATCCGATTATTTCTGTGGGTAATTCCTTGCCAGAGGCTGCTCCACGCTTTGCTATCCCCGGTCGCGATGATGTCATCAAAACCAGTGCTGCCTGGCTGATCGAGCAGGCGGGGTTTGGGAAGGGTTACGGCCTTAACGACCGAGCCACGCTTTCGACAAAGCACTGTTTGGCGCTGACCAATCGCGGTAGCGCGACGGCGGCAGACATCATGGAGCTGCGCGACGAGATCATCGACGGAGTCGAACAGGTCTTTGGTATCACCCTGGTCCCGGAGCCGGTCATCGTCGCCGGAGATTGAGCTACCAGGGTAGATTGACCAAGACGACGCCCAGAAGCGCGGCAGCAACGCCCCACCGCTGAATCCCGCCGATGCGCTCACGCAGAAAGATCGCGGCGAGCAAGATCGTCTGGACAGGGTAAAGCGAACTCAGCACGACGCCGACGGAGACTAGGCCAAGTTTGCTTGAGAGCGCCAGGAGTGCATTACCGCCGAGTTCGAGGACGCCGAGCAGAACGAAGCGGGGGGCTTGACGCAGGCTGACTCCACCGACGCTGCGCGTCACGAGCGCTAGGACGAGAAAGCCCAGCGATGAGGTCACCCGCATACCCCACAGCGTGTGCAAGGTGGAATGTCGCGATCCGGCCACGATGCCCCACATCGTCACACCAAAGAAAACACCGGCCGCTGCGGCCCACAGTACGGACTGGGCACGGACTCGTTCGTCGTGGCGAAGTTCGGGGCCACTTGCCAGAATCGCGCCAAGGAGCGCAACCCCAATCCCGATAAGTTGAGCGACACGTGGCTTCTCCCCGCCAACGAGAGCAACAGTGAGAGGAATGAGCACGCCCAAGGCTGCGATGGGGGAGACCACTCCCATCGTGCCACTGGCAAGTGCGGTGTAGAAGCAGATCAGCCCAGCAGCGCCGGAGATACCAGCACCGATGGCGTAGGGCAGCCAACTTAGCGATGTGGGCCACGGGCACACGATGACAATCACGCTCAGTAAGCAGCAGGCAGAGATGTGTGACCAGGCGACAGCGACGATGGGTTTGAATCGTCGCGATAAGACTCCGCCAAGAAAATCGCTGGTACCAAAAACTACTGACGATCCGAGGGCCGCCAACGGGCCAGCAAGTGTAAACACAGAAGTAAGGGTAGCGGGCTGGTAGAGTGTGGGCTTCGCCGTTTCGTGAGGTGCTGATACAGCTCACGGGCACTCGGTTAGACGGATAGCCAATATCCCGATACCATAGATGTCTTGGTGGACAGCACCAATGATGTCGTGTGCCCGGCCCCGGGTAAACGGCAGTAGGGCAATGGCTCAATTGGCAGAGCAGCGGTCTCCAAAACCGCAGGTTGGGGGTTCGAGTCCCTCTTGCCCTGCGACATTCGTCGTAGAGAAGGAAACGTTCGTGGCTGAAGACAAGGATCTCGAGTCGACTGAGTCGACCGAGGAGTCTGACCTCCCCGCAGACGAGTCCCAGACCGATATTGACGAAGAAACGCCAACCAGCGACGAGCTTGATGGTCTCGACGCTGGTGCACTGGCTGCGGCTGAGGTGACGTCAAACCGCCCGATGAAGCGTAAGCAGGCTCGCAAGCTTGCTGAGGCTGGTACTGAGGTTGAGCCTGCGGCTGAAGAGGCTGTTGGCGCACGTCCGAAGAAGAAGGACGCTCAGACTGCGGAGAAGAAGGGCGTGGCAACGCCTAAGCGCAATCAGGCCACCGCTGAAGAAAAGAAGAAGTCGACGACTCCGGCCCAGTTTGTTCGTGAGTCTGCTGCTGAACTTCGTAAAACAGTCTGGCCGACCGGCGAACAGCTACGTAACTACTTCACTGTGGTACTTGCTTTCGTCTTGTTCATCATCATCTTCTGCTGGGGTCTGGACACGCTCTTTGGCTGGGCGCTGCTCTCCTGGCTTGCGTAATTGACCCTCCCCACGGCAAAGGAACTCTATGACTGACATGTTCGACGAGATGCCCGAGCGTTCGGAGGAGCCGGACCTCGATCTTGGTGCGGCTGAATCCGTTGATGACGGGCCAGCACTCAACCTTGATTTTGAGGCACCCGATCACGGGCTGGTTGCCGAAGCTGAGCCGGAACTCAACCTTGATTTTGAGACCGAAGCCGAGGCTGCTGAATCTGCCGAGGCAGCTGCTGAGGCTGCTGCAGAAGCCAGCGATGCTGATGAGCTGGTAGCAAAGGCTATGGCCGAGTTGCACCAGAAGCTTATTTCTGAGCCGGGCGATTGGTACGTGGTACACACGTACTCCGGCATGGAGAATCGGGTCAAGCAGAACCTTGAGAAC
>JBOFIQ010000242.1:0-2484 GCA_051650245.1 Propionibacteriaceae bacterium
CGTGCGTGTGCACGCAACTCGTGCGTTAGAGACGGGGCCGAACATGCAGACCGACGTCGGGATCAACCAGAGCCTCTTGTGCAGCAGCAATTCCATCAGCCAGGACCACCGAATCCACCGCGACATTACGTTTAATCAGCCCTAGCCCAATCGGGCCAAGTTCCCAGTGCTGCGCCGACGAACCAACTCGCCCCAGTTCTTTACCCTCCACCACGAGCGCTGAGCCCAGCGCCGGTAAGCGATCCTCAGAACCGTCGAGTAACAACCGAATCAACCGACGTGGCGGACGTCCCAACGTGTGCGTCCGAGCCACTGTCTCTTGCCCTGGGTAACACCCCTTACCCAATGCCGTCGCCCACAGCCCTAACTCGTTTGGAATGGTGCGCTCATCGGTATCGACCCCAATCCGAGGGATACCCGCAGCGATACGTAGCGCCTCACAAGCCCACATACCAGCCTCAGCATCAGAGTCTGGATCGGTGAAGGAGAAGCCATCGCTACCCCATGACAGCGGGCCAGCCACTGCTGCAACCTCGACCTGCGTCCGAAAGATCATGCGCTCTAAGTGTGCGAGTAAGTCCGCACCTTGGCCCGGCTCGGTGTGCAACCGAAACGCAGTACCATCGTCGACGCCGCTAAACCCCCATCGGATTTTTCCGTGCGCATCCAGGATGAGGGCATCCGTCCACACCCCCGGAGCAAGATCATGAAAGGCCTGTGACGTCAACACATGTAACCAGCTCAACCGCTCAGGTCCACTGATTCGCACTTGGTCATAGTGACGCAAGCACACCCGCGCCGCACCAGCAGCAAGTTCGCGCTGTTCAGCGAAAGGGTCGCCCAGATGCCAGACCGCACCCGAGTCAATCCCTTCAGCGCACAGAACTCGACTCATGCGCGCTGCAACCGCGCCCATAGATAGGGCGCCAAGGCAGTATCTGACGTCGCCATATCGAAGGTCCAGAGCAAATCGCCCTCAACCTGTCCATAGAGCCGCTGCCCACCGATGAACGGCATCTTGGCAGACTGCGGGCAGATCACTGAATCCGTCACCAACTCAATCTTGGCGCCTTCAATCTTGCCGTACCAGTTCGCGACATAGCCATCAGCAGAGCTGATGACAGCCTCGACATTCCCGTCGAGATCAGGACGCCAAAAACCTGACTCCATACCCAGTTCCTTGACGGCGTTACCCTCCTCATCGAGCTCATGGAGCTGCGAGACGAAGAACAGGTAATCACTACCATTCTCACTACATTGGAGATCCTGGCCGTAGCTAAACTCCTCGTCTGACCCCGGACGCTTACCCGTCCCCTGGCCGGACCAGTGCCCGATCATCCAGGCGACGCCGAGAAGGTTATTCGAGAGGTGCTCAGGGATTTCAAACATAAGCCAAGTCTACGGGCTACCCCGCCTTGACCGGAACGGTTTTACTCACCAACCAGATCAACAACGCCCAGCAGCGAGGTCGTGCGGTAATGCGGTTGTGCTGACATCTCCGGGATTTCCGCGTAGCGACCCTCACGATCAACCAAGATTGACGTCCACCCAGCAGCGTTCGCACCCTCCACATCATCGGCCAGCGAATCTCCCACGAGGATGTAACGCTCTGCTGGTAATGCCGCTTCTGCTGCCGCAAAAATGTCTGGACTCGGTTTAGCAACGCCCACATCTTCAGCCATGATGACGACGCTAAAGACCTCAGCCAAGCCTCGCTGGTGCGGGTGCGAATTGCCGTTGCTCAGATACCCCAACGGCACCTGCGCACCAAGCCTGGCAAGCGCTTCGCAAGTGTCATCGTAGAGCCCAGTTTCTTGATCGCGGGCGGCAAAGAACGTTGCCGTCAGCTCTTCCACAAGCGCAGCCGAGTACACGCCCAGCCGATGTGCGGTGGTGGCAAAACCTTGGCGACGAATATCGCTGAGTGTGATGGTTTTGCCCGCTAGCGCGGTGGCGGCAACGTCACGATCTTCTAGCATCGCTTCAATGCTCGTCACAACGCCGGTACGTGCGGCGAGCAGTTCACGCGCTGCATACATGCCCTTCAGCATGATCGTCTGAAAATCCCACAGAGTGCCATCCCCATCGAAAAATATCGCCAGCGGCACATGGGCTGGCTCTACTGGGGAGAGCGCAACGGTTTCAGACACAAGCAGCTCCTGGAACGAAAACAAAGTAGGTGGTGAGCCATAGCCTCAGCTACGACTCACCACCCACCCTAATGGACTACGCGCGGATACCGAGGAATGCCTTGGCCTCAGCAACGCTCATTGGCGGACGCTGGGCCAACGTCGCGAGCTGTGCCGAACGCTCAACGAACTGAGCGTTACGTTCAGCCTTCTGCCCGCGAGCGAAGTAGACGTTATCTTCCATGCCGACGCGGAGCTGTCCGCCCATGCCCAGCGTAGTCATGACGATGGGCAGGTGTCCCCGACCCAAGCCAGACGCTGACCAGGACGTCACGCACGACGGCATCGCATTAAC
>JBOFIQ010000243.1:0-4304 GCA_051650245.1 Propionibacteriaceae bacterium
TGACCTTCCTCTCTTCCTTGTAGGCCATAGCCTCGGCGGGCTCGTCACGCAGCAGGCCATCGTGTGTGCCCCAGAGCAGTTCCGTGCAGCCGTCATGATGTGCTCAGGTAGCGAAGGTATCGCGTTGCGTGGACGTGAATTGAACCCGGTCACAGTTGGACGTCTTGACGCTTTTGTTGAGATGGCTCAAGACCGAGATATCCACCAGCTTTGGGACGATATGGCCACCGTCCAGGGTATTGATATGAACAATCCGTTCTCCCGTTTCCTTCAGGAACGGTTCGTGGGATCAAGCAAGCAAGCACTCGTGACTTTTGCTCATGCGCTGGGATATACCCCTGACCTTGCTGATGCAGTTATTGCCAGCAAGGTGCCGGTACGGTGGTGTTTTGGTGCCGATGATGGTTCATGGGATCAATCGCTGCAATGTGAGGCAGCGCACCGCTACGGCACTGAGCCTGTGGTGATCCCGGAGGCCATGCACTCACCGATGTTTGAAAATACCGACGCAACGGTGGAAGTTCTTGACGGCTTCTTCGCAGAGTTTGTACCGTCAGCGTAATTTTATCCGTGTGTGGGGCGCTTGTGACTCATCACAAGCACCCCACACACAGCACAATCGTACTTAGTAGACCATATTCATAGCGGCTCGAACCTCGGCTAGTGTCGCATCAGCGCAAGCGATTGCTCGCTCATTGCCTTCACGAAGCACTGACTGCAAGTAGCCCGGATCAGCAATAAGCTCGCTACGTCGTGCCCGGATTGGCGCTAGGTACTCGTTCAAGGCTTCAGTGAGCTGCTTCTTGAGCTGCCCGGCTCCCCCATCACCAATGTCTCCGGCGATGACATGCGGATCAATGCCAGTACACAGCGATACCAGCGTCAGCAAGTTCGCGACCTCTGGACGCTGCTCAGGGTCAAAGGTAATGTGCCGATCCATATCGGTTTTGGCTTTCTTGATGAGCTTTGCTGTCTCATCAGCGCTCATACCAATCTCGATGGCGTTATTGCGCGATTTCGACATCTTGCCACCATCTAGTCCCAAGATATTCGGTGTCGCTGACAGCAACGCATCTGGCTGGGGGAAGATCGCATGGTCTGGGGTGGTCCGTCCATAACGCTCATCGAAACGTCGCGCGATGACACGTGTAATCTCAATGTGAGGCAACTGATCTTTGCCTACCGGAACCAAGTTGGCTTTGCAAAACAAGATATCTGCGGCCTGATGTACCGGGAAGGTCAGCATCAATCCCGACATTGGACGATCCGACTGCGCCAGTTCTTCCTTCACCGTGGGATTACGACGCAATTCAGCGTCGGTGACCAACGCCAAGAACGGCAAGAGTAGCTGGTTCAGACTTGTGACTGCGCTGTGGGTAAAGATCGTAGCTTTGGTCGGATCGATGCCCGCTGCAAGGTAATCAGCGATGGCATTGAGCACATTGTCTTGTAGCCCAACGACGAGATCACGATCGTAGATCGTCTGATAGTCCGCGATGATAACGAAGGTATCCACGCCTTGCTGATGAAGCCGGACCCGATTCTTCAAGGAGCCGAAATAATGACCGATGTGCAACCGTCCGGTAGGGCGGTCTCCAGTCAAAACACGGTACTTCTCGGGATGAATCGCAAGGTCTGCTTCGATCTTGTCGCTGCGCTCTTGCGATGCCCGTAGTGTCTTGTCGATAGTGTCGTTAATCTCGGCCATAGGCTGAAGTCTATCGTGTTGGCAAGGTTCCGCCACGAGTAGCGATCAGAGCGAGAATTGCCTGATACTGCGCGGGATCTGTGACATTGATCCCTAAAGGATTATCTGGTTTACCGGCACCGTGGTAGTCCGAGGACCCTGTCCACACGAGATCGTGCTGCTGTGCCCATGCTGCCAATGTTTCTCGAGTCGCCTCATCATGATCGGTATGGAAGATCTCAATACCATCGAGATGGCATTGCTTCGCAAGTAGCTCAAGATAGTCCAGCGGCAGCACCTCACGAGAGCTTCTCCCCCACGGATGAGCAATAACTGCTACTCCTCCGGCGCGGTGAATTATCGCAATCGCGTGCTCTAGATCTGTTTCGTAGCGCTCTACGTAGACTGGCCCATCGTCAGCCAGATAGCGATCAAATGCTTCACGACGATCAGCGACATAGCCTTTCGCTACCAAGGCATCTGCAATATGCGGCCGCCCAATAGTCACACCACCGGCTTGCGCTTCAATTTCTGCTGCGGTTATCGGAAAGCCTAGAGCACTAAGTTGTGCTGCCATGAGCGGAATACGCAGTCGCCGCGACTCTTGAATCTTGTCCAGTTCAGCCTGTAACTCATGGTTATCACGATGGCAGCCATACCCAAGCATATGAATCGATGTTCCTCGAACCTTGCATGAAAGTTCAATGCCCGGAAGAACCGTGACGCCGTAGAGAGTACCCGCATCACTCGCCTCATCAAGGCCGGCGAAGGTGTCATGGTCACATAATGCAATGACATCAAGATCAACAGCTTTCGCCTGTGCCACAAGCTCCGTTGGCGTCACTGTGCCATCAGAAACTGACGAATGAGTATGGAGGTCAATGCGCATTTACCCAGTATCGCAAACGCTGCACTTATCGTCATACGCTGCAGATATTTCTGCAGCGTATGACGATAAGTGCAGCGTATTCCAAAAACGAAGGCCCGCCCCACAGGGGACGGGCCTTCGCTAGAACTTAGCCGATGATGAGAGTTACTTCATCGCTGCTTCGATCTTGGCTGCCTGAGCAACGCGCTGTTCTGCCGGAGCGTCTGCATCGAAGCCGACCTCACCCTTAGCCGCGAAGAACGCGTGGAGGATGGCGTCGAGATCCTTGCCCGTGGCCTTGGTCACACGCTGGAATGCGGTGATACCCATCGTGTCGACGAACTCATTGACAAGCTCGGTCGCCACGATTTCGCGACGGAGACGGTGCTTCGGCATGGCCTCTGCAAACTTCTCGCGCAGCAGCGTCGGGAAGTAGTTGGTCAGACGAGCAGCGAATGCCGGGTCATCGAGGATCGAGCACTCGAGGATCGCGTCCTCGAAGTAGATCTTGGTCCACGACAGCAAGGTGCAGAACTCGGGGTTGGTCAAGCCCTTACCCTGAGCAATGCGTGCTTCCATTTCGGCAGTCGTCGGCATGAACTGAACCTTACGGTCCATGTAGCCCTTGCCCTCAAGGAACTTCATCCACTCTTCATGCTCACCAGCAAGCTCAGCGGCCTTGACGTTCTCGTTCTGCAGCGCCTTGTTCTGAGCCACGTTGTGGGCCAAAACCAGGTCACGAACCTCGTCGGTCATCTGCGGGATCAACTCGTTGCGAGCTTCGATCGTGGTCTTGCCAGCCTCAATTTCCTGAGCGAACAGGATCTTGATGTTGACCTCATGATCGGAGGTATCCACACCGGCAGAGTTGTCGATGAAGTCCGTGTTGATCTTAATGCCGTGCTCGGCTGCCTCAACGCGACCAAGCTGGGTGCAACCGAGGTTGCCGCCCTCACCGAAGATCTTGCAGCGCAGTTCGTTGCCATTAACGCGGGTAGCGTCGTTAGCCTTATCCGATGCCTGTGCGTGGCTCTCCGTGGTCGACTTGAGGTAGGTACCGATGCCACCGTTGTAGATCAACTCAACCGGAGCAAGCAAGATGTTGTGGATGAGCTCGGTCGGCGACATGGACTCGATCGAAGGATCGATACCAAGAGCTGCCTTGATCTCAGCCGAGAGCGGGATCGACTTGGCCGAACGCTCGAAGATGCCACCGCCAGCGCTGATCAGTTCCTTGTTGTACTGATCCCAGCCGAGACGGTTGTCGAACATGCGCTGACGCTCAGCAAACGATGCCGCGACATTCGGGGTCGGGTCAAGGAAGATGTGCAGGTGGTTGAAGATCGCGATCCACTTGCCATGCTCGGACAGCAGGGCGCCGTTACCGAAGACGTCACCGGCCATATCGCCGATACCGACGACGGTGAAGTCCTCGTTCTGGCAATCCTTGCCCAGCTCAGCGAAGTGACGCTTGACCGATTCCCATGCGCCGCGGGCAGTGATGCCCATGCCCTTGTGGTCGTAACCGATCGAGCCGCCCGACGCGAAAGCGTCGCCAAGCCAGTGACCGCGCTCAAGCGAAATGCCGTTGGCGATGTCGGAGAAGGTCGCGGTGCCCTTATCGGCAGCAACAACCAAGTACGGATCATCGTTGTCCCAGAAGACGACGTTGGTCGGGTGAACAATCTCGCCCTTGACGACGTTGTCGGTTACCGAGAGCAGCGTGTTGATGAAGATCTTGTAAGCGGC
>JBOFIQ010000244.1:0-7262 GCA_051650245.1 Propionibacteriaceae bacterium
GGCGGAGGTGCCCAATCAAATGCCGTGCGTCGCATAGCGCCTGAAGTTCTCGGTCTACCCGTGAGCGTCCCCGAACATGGGGAGTACGTTGCCGACGGTGCTGCACGGCAAGCTGCTTGGGCTCTCTCGGGCACGGCAGAAGCACCCATGTGGAAGCCACGGCTTCAATCAGAATTTATGGCTGACCATCACAGTTTTATCGAAGATCGGTACCTCGATGTTGCCGCTCTCGCTACCGCATCGATCCCGGCATAGCCGCACTTCAGAACAGGAGAAAGTAATCCATGAAGAAGCGCAAGATTCCGCAGGAAGCAGGCATTCTTGCCGTCGTCATCGCGATCGGCTTGGCAATGTCTTTATTGACCCCGCAGTTCCTGACCCTCGACAACATGAAGGTGCTGCTTCTCAACGGCGCAGTCGTGCTGTTCTTGGCGCTTGGCCAGACCTTCGTATTGCTCACCGGCGGTATTGACCTATCAGTAGGCTCCAATATCGCGCTTACCGGCGTTATTGCCGCAATCGCAATGCGTTCCGGCATCCCCTGGTGGGGTGCCGCGTTGATCGCGATTCTGGCAGGTATGGCCGTTGGATTCTTCAACGGGAGCATGATCTACTACGGCAAAATGCCACCATTCATCGTCACCTTTGCGACCTTTGGTATCTCAGCATCAATCCCGAAGATCCTGACCAATGCATCCTCAGTCACCATCGTTGATCCAATGTTTGCGATCTTCGGACGCGGTGCGATCTTCGGTATCCCGCTACCAGTACTTATGGTCGTCATCGTGGCACTCTTATGTGCGCTTTTCTTGAATCGTACTGCTGCTGGCGTCCATGTTTACGCGGTCGGCGGCAACGCAGATACTGCACGACTCGCTGGTATTAACGTTCGTAACACGACGATCCTGGTCTATACCGTTTCTGGTATGTGCGCAGCACTCGGCGGCGTGGTTACTGCATCCAGGCTCATGGTTGGGTATCCCACTGCCGGCTCTGGAACTGAGCAGTTTTACTCCATCGCCTCAGCGGTAGTAGGCGGAGTTAGTCTCTTTGGTGGTATCGGTACTATCGGCGGAGCATTCCTCGGCGCCATCTTGATTGCCGAAGTTTCTAATGGCATGAACGTTATTGGCGTGAGTTCCTACTGGCAGCCTCTCGTGATCGGCGTCATCATCCTGCTTGGTGTCCTTATCGATACCAACCGTCGTAATTTCTCACTACGCAATCTGGCCAAGCGCTTCGGACGCCGCAGCTCCTCTACGGCTACCTCTACTTTGCCCTCCGCAACAGGGCCAGACCCCTCTGATCTCAGCTCATCAGTTCGAGAGCTGACCAACCCAACCCAAGAAACATCCACAAAGTAGTACTAATCATCTAGGAGAATCATGAAGACCCGCCTCCGTCACGTTGGTGTTGCTGCCGCGTGCACTACTCTTCTCTTCACCACTGCATGTGGTGCAGTTGATACTGGCACTTCGCAGAACAATGCTGCTTCTGCTACTACCGAGATTCCCGCCAGCTGCAAAAATGCTGGGGCCGAAATCGGCGTGCTGCTACCTAACCTCACAAACCCCTACTACGTCGCTATGAAGAAAGGCTTTGAGGACGAGGCTAAGGCCAAAAACTTCACTGCCAAGGTTCTCATTGCTAACGACAATGACGCCGATCAACTTGCACAGGCTCAGACCTTGATCCAAAGCAAGCCCTGCGCCATCGCCTTGAACCCAGTCAACTCTGAGCCGGCAGCCGCCATTGTCAAGGCTGCCAATGACGCCAAGATCCCCGTCTTCACCGTTAATGTCGGTGTTTCCGATAAAGCACTCAAAGCCCAGGGCGGCTACTTCGTGCAATACCTTGGCGCAGATAACGTTGCTGGTGGTAGCGCGATTGCCGAGCAGCTCCTCAAAGACATGGGCAAAGATGCAAAGCTCACCGTTGGCTTAGTTACTGCTCCTGACCAGACCATCGTGGTCACTCGTGATGATGGCTTCAAGAAGGGCCTCAGCACCAATCCAAATGCCAAGGTTGCCGCGACCGTTGATGGCAAGGTTCAACTCGATACCTCGCTTAATGTCACCAGCGCCATGCTCCAAGGCAACCCAGAGATGAACGTCATCTTTGCCTCAACTGGCCCAGCAACCCAGGGCGCTTTGGAAGCGGTTAAGGCATCTGGTCGTGACGTCAAGGTTTACGGTTTCTGCGCCTCAGAGCTAGAGACGACCAAGCAGTACCCCGCATGCGTGGCTCAGGAACCCGAAGATTACGGCAAGCGTGTTATTGACCAGATCCGTCATCACGTTGATGGGCAGAAGGTCGATGCTGAGATTCTGCGCCCGCTCAAACTGTTCACCGCCGGGCAGAAGCCTGCCGCCGGTGAAGTTGGCTAAATACGAGAAACACAAGATCGAAGGAGACGCTCGTGACCACTCAAGGATTCCGTGTTCGCGAAATCACCAAGCATTTTTCGGGAACGCCCGTGCTCACGGGTGTCTCCTTCGACCTGCGCCCTGGAGAAATTGTCGGGCTCGTTGGACACAACGGTGCCGGCAAATCGACTCTGCTCAAGGTACTTGCTGGCGCATATCGCCCAGATGGGGGCAGTCTTGTACTTGATGGAGATACGCTCACATTTACCTCTCCCGCAGAAGCCCTTGCCCAGGGTGTCGCTACCGTGTACCAAGAGCTTTCTTTACTGCCTAACCTCACTGTCACTGAAAATGTGTTCCTTGGCCGTGAGCGCACAAAAAAGGCCCTGCTATCACGAGCTGATATGCGTACCAGCACCCAAGAACTTCTTGACGAGTTCAACCTTGCGATTAGCCCAGATGCCAAACTTTCTGAACTCCCCGTGGCGACTCGACAGCTGCTTGAAATCGCTATCGCTACGACCAAGAACACACGTTATTTACTCCTCGATGAACCCACCACGTCTCTTGAAGGTGAGCAGGTTGACTATCTGCTGAGCTATATCAAGAAGCTAGCCCAGTCTCGTCAGATCGGCATCATCATCGTCGATCACAAGCTCGACGAGCTCTACCAAATCTGCGACCGGATCATCGCCTTGGTTGATGGTCGGGTACTCATTGATGCAGATGCGCGAACTGTCCCCCACGATGAAGTCGTACGTGCAATCGTCGGCCATGATGTTGCCTCGACCAGCTCTCCCGAAGATAAGCAAAATACCGGGCAGCCAACGATCGGAAAGGTCGCGCTTCGCGTACGCAATCTCACTGGCCCAGCCCTGACAGATGTCAGCATTGAAGCCCATGCTGTAGCCGTACTTGGCATCTATGGCCTGGTCGGCTCTGGACGTACTGAATTCTTGCGAACTCTCATTGGCATTGAGCCATTAACCTCTGGTGCCATTGAGCTGAACGGCCAGAATTATCTTCCGAAGAACCCTGCCTACGCCATGAAACGCGGACTGGCCTACCTCACTGAAGAACGCAAACTCGATGGCATCGTTCCGCTTATGGCAAGCCGAGACAATATGTCATTGCCAATCCTGTCACGGCTTAGCACTGCAGGTTGGCTCAAACGGTCAGCGCTTCGGGATCGCACCAACTCTCTACTCGCAGAGCTCCAGGTCAGAGGCAACACTGACGGTCCTATCCAAGCGCTTTCTGGCGGCAACCAGCAGAAGGTGCTCTTGGGTCGGGTATTGGCTCAAGAGCCACAGGTATTCCTCCTTGATGAACCAACAAAGGGGGTCGATATTGGCGTTAAGACCGAGATCCATGCATTGCTACGCCGCATGGCCCATGAAGAAGGACACTGCTTGATTGTGGTGTCGAGCGAGGAAGAAGAAATCCTTCAAGTCAGTGATTCGGTCGCTGTTTTCTCTCAAGGAAAGCTGATCGCTGGGCCGCTTCCTGCCGCTACTTTGACTGTTCCAAAGCTGAGGGAACTCGCCTGGAGCACCAGCTAAACGAAATACTCCGCAGTTTGTTACTTGTTACGCTGCACATGAGGAGAATGACGCCCATTCACACTAGAAGCTCACAGCGCTAGTCACACCACAACTTCATCGAGGGCACGGCCTGAGCAACCGAACGCTGCACCTGCGTAATAACCTCCGTCAGCCACTGCGTTGCGGAGGCCGCATGCACCTCATCAAGACGACGAATGACGCTGAGATAGTCATCGCCAGCTTTGGCTCGTTGTTGAAGCTGCTCAATCAATGCCTTGGGAGCAGCGGGCGATGTTGCCGTGATTCCTGCCAGCAACGTTGCTCCTGCTTTACGTAGTTCGATCTGCCCGGCATCGGCAGGATCAACTTTTTCCACAAGCGTAATCAGCCGCTTACTACGCTCAGCGATACCTGAGGCAAGTTGCCGGTGAGCCCCCGCCAGTACCAACTCGCCAAACTCTTGATGCGCAAAGAATGGCGCGCGTACCTGCTGATACCAGGCATCAAGCGCTACCAATGAGGCGATATAGGTCACGTTCTTTTCGAGAGTTGTGGCCAGCCGTGAATAGCGCCCCCGTGCGTTAGGCCGACGTATTCCGCTCACGACCTCCGGCACGATGAGTTCACCGTCACCAAGATCTTCACGCAATACTGAGCCAGCCCCCACCACGACGTCGAATCCCGTCACAACTGGGCCGACAGCGCCGCCTTGTCCACCTAAAAAGATCGGTGGCTGATTGAGTAAAACTCCACGCGGAACATCACCAAATAGTGATGCTGTGGTCTTATCTCCATCTGGAGTGAAGTTGAAATGGATGTAGCTCGAACCTACCTCAGAGTGATGTTTGCGGCTTGTTCCACCGGCCATCAAGACATCACAGAAGTTAATCAGTGAGCCCAAGGTGACGAAGGGGAACAGAATCGTCTGCTTCAAGCCTACGGTATGGGCACCGCTGGCTTCTTCTTCAAGAATTGAGCCACCGCGAATCTGTGCACCGGAGCCAAGATTTGCTCCGGCAAGGAACACAGCCTGAGTCGCTACTCCACCCTTGAGTTCCACACGAGGACCAAGCTGGCAATCTTCAAGCGTCATCGGTGCCTCAGCACCGATGACACAGCCAGCAGAGATCACCGTACTTGCCCCACGAAGGCGAGTCCCAGGATGGAGAACCACGCCATGTGCACTGATCTTGTTGATATCGACCTCATCAGCAATATCAAGAGTCCATGGGTTAGGGATCGTCACGCCCTTATCGAGCAGTGCCATTACCTTCTGCGATCCGCGGGGTAGCGGTAGCGTCTGCATGTCATCCTCCGATTGAGCTACGTCGTAGGGGAAGCCTACCGAGCCGCACCGCATCTCGCCTCACAACACGTGGGCCTTGATGCGAACTAGCTCGACAACTCCGGATTCGAGTCTGACTCAGCGGACCCTTGGGGCAGTTCAGCAAACTTGGCAGCCATTGTGGGGTTACGCCGCGTGAGCTTCTTGATCGTGACGTCTTGCGCTTTGTCATTGGCCAGGCGCAAATTGCGCTCAGACCCCATCAAGGCATCGCGCACCTTCTGCAAATGATCGATAGTTTTGTCGATTTCATCGATGGCCGTCTGGAACTTACGCGAGGCCAGTTCATAGTTCTTCCCAAAGGCAGATTTGAAGGAATCCAGCTCCGATTCAAAGTTGGTGATGTCGACGTTCTGTTCCCGCACGAGCGCAAGTTCATTCTTGTAACTCAATGTGGAGAGCGCGGCATTGCGCAACAGCGTGATCATCGGAATGAAGAACTGCGGTCGGATCACATACATCTTGGGATAGCGGTGGGATACATCGACGATTCCGGTGTTGTACAGCTCATTTTCTGGCTCCAGAAGTGAGACCAAGATCGCGTATTCGCAGCCCTTTTCCGCGCGATCTTTATCAAGCTCTTTGAGGAAATCTTCATTCTTCTTCTTGGCTGCAACACCTTCAGTCTCATTTTTCATCTCGAACATGATCGAGACGATCTCTTGGCCTAGTTCTGCTGACCCAGCTACCTGAGGATCAAAATCACGGAAGATGAAATCGCCCTTGCTTCCCGTGCGCGCGTCGTTATCTTTCTCAAAGTACGCATGAGGAAAAGCCGTCGCGCGGATACGGTTGAACTCAATCTCGCAGTGCTGTTCGAGCGTCTCCCCCACCATCTTGGTGGAAAGCTTGGCTTTGAGATCACGCAGACGCTCGATCTGCTCTTCACGATCTTTGAGTTGCTGTTCGTACTTATCTTTCAGCGACTGCTCGGCTAGTTCTTTCTCCAACTGCGCTCGGTCAAGTTCAGCTTTAACCTGGTCCCGATCACGCTCTAAAGCCGTGACTGTCTTGGCCAATTCCAGTTTTTGTGCAGCCTGTGCACTCGCAAGCTCTGACCGAAGCCGCTCAATTTGAGTATCACGCTCAGCCTGAGTCTGCTGTAGTTGTGTCTGAAACTCAGCCTGTGCCAAGGCCACCGCCGATTGCTGCTGCGCCTCAACCTGGGCCAACTGATGACGCATCTGATCACGCTCTTGGGTAAGCCCTGTCACTGCCTGGCTGACCGCGAGCTGACGCGCTAGTTCTTCTTGCTCCAACTTAGCTTCGAGCTCTTTGACCTGAGCTGCATGCTCAGCCTCAGCGCGCTGGGCTTCTTGGCTCGCTTGTGCCTTTGCTAGCTCAACGGCCTGCTCCTGCTTGGCCTCAACGAGTTCAAGCCGCTCATGGAGCTGCCGATCAAATTCTTGATCGCGCACCTGCTTGGCGATATCAGCGTAACTGGCCTCATCTACTGTGAAGCTGACTCCACAGTGTGGGCACTTAACTTCGCTCATCGTGGCACCTTTCCCTCGTTGTACTGTCCACCATAACGAGCGCCACCGACAATTTTTCACCCCGGCGAACAGCTCTCAAAAAAAATTCTTATCTTTCAGGGTTTCGATCTTGGGCAATATCACGTAGGCTTATCTCATTGTTCGGTCATTGTCGTAGGTTTTGCTGTAGGGGTTTTCGGATCTCGTAGTTCCTTCTGAATGTGTATTGAGCAGTACCCTGGTAGCGACCGATCCGCGATCGCTCCACAATTTGAAGGAATATCCTCATGGCAACTGGCATCGTGAAGTGGTTCAATGCTGACAAGGGCTTCGGCTTCATCCAGCCCGACGACGGCTCGGCCGACGTCTTCGCTCACTTCTCCGCAATCAACTCCAACGGCTTCCGTTCGTTGAACGAGGGCGAGCACGTTGAGTACGACGTCGAGAAGGGCCCGAAGGGTCTGCAGGCTGCGAACATCTCCGTTCAGCGCTAAAATAAATTTCAGTAGGGGCTGTCACCGTTTCGGTGGCA
>JBOFIQ010000245.1:0-3678 GCA_051650245.1 Propionibacteriaceae bacterium
GGAATCAGATCAGTCTGCGCCGCTATCGCTCCTTCGGTATGCTCTGGCTGCCCACGAGTAGCGGCAGCCGCCTTCACAGATTTCGATTTCATAGCTCAATCCTAAATCTCGTCAGGGTCTCTCCTGCTCAACGTGACAAGGCAAAAGGACCGCCCCGTGATCGATAACCACGAGACGGCCCTTAAACCGTCATGACTTACTTGACGTGCGTTCCTGCCGAACCAAGGTTCTGGCAAGCCTCGACGATACGAGCGGCCATACCAGCCTCAGCAGCCTTGCCCCATGCACGCGGGTCGTACTGCTTCTTATTGCCAACTTCACCGTCGATCTTGAGCAGACCGTCGTAGTTCTTGAACATCCAGTCCACCACCGGACGCGAGAATGCGTACTGGGTATCAGTATCGACGTTCATCTTGATCACACCGAAGGACACCGCGTCAGCGATTTCCTGTGCGGTGGAACCCGAACCGCCGTGGAAGACCAGGTCAAAGGGCTTGTCCTTGCCATACTTCGCGCCACAAGCGTCTTGGATCTCCTTGAGGATTTCCGGGCGCAGCTTCACATTTCCGGGCTTGTAGACGCCGTGTACGTTACCGAACGTGAGAGCCGTCATGTAGCGACCCTGCTCGCCAGTGCCGAGCACCTCAAGCGTGCGCAGACCGTCTTCAATCGTGGTGTAGAGCTTGTCATTGATCTCGCCAACAACGCCGTCTTCTTCGCCGCCGACAGCGCCGACCTCAATTTCGAGAACGATCTTGGCCTTCGAGGTACGCGAGAGCAATTCTTCAGCGATCCGCAGGTTCTCCTCAAGCGGAACAGCTGAGCCGTCCCACATGTGCGACTGGAACAGCGGGTTCTGCCCACGATTGACGCGCTCCTGCGAGATCGCGACCAGCGGGTTCACGTAAAGATCGAGCTTCTCCTTCTGGCAGTGATCCGTGTGGAGAGCGATATTGACGTCATAGTTCTTCGCGACGACGGTGGCGTACTCAGCGAGCGCGACTGCACCATCAACCATGTTCTTGATCGTCGAACCAGAAGCGTATTCCGCGCCACCAGTCGACACCTGAATGATGCCGTCAGAACCGGCCTCAGCGAAGCCCTGAATAGCAGCGATAACGGTCTGGGAGCTCGTGACGTTGATGGCCGGGTAAGCGAACGAGTTCTGCTTGGCCCGGTCGAGCATCTCGGCATAGACCTCGGGAGAAGCGATAGGCATGTTGCATCCTTTGCACAGAGATTATTGCGACGTGAGTAACTCTACCGGCGAACCGGGGAACGCGCATGCCTTGCCACTAGACGAGAACAGCGCTACGCAAAGTCCCTAATCTGGACCTGCACCTGTCCTCGGGAATATGCACGAACCGCATTATCAATATCGGCAGGTAACGCATCAATAGCCGACAGCGCTATCCGAATCTGACGATCTGGCACCGCACGAATCATGAGTTTTGGGCGCAAAAACAGCCCCGAGCGACGCACCACCATCGATGTAATCGCCGACCAGGCATACTCGCCGCCACCCAACGAGTCGCCGATGTTCATTCCCGTTGCATTGAGCGCAAGCGCCATCCCCTCACCAAGACGAGCAAGCTCACGTCGCGCCACGATGAATTTAGCGCCAGTAAAAAGTACCGAAACCCATGACAGCCCGATCAGTAGCACCAAGATCGTCAGGCCCCATGATGAACCAGAAAAACGCTCAGGCTGCCAGAAGAACAGCACTAGAGCGAGGACCGTCGCAATGGCAGCAAAGAGGATTCGAGTACGCATCACGCCACGCCAGGTAGCAACACGCCGAGCCGATGGCAGCGGCGTGAACCCGATCACCAGTTGCTCGCTCATAGACCCATCTTAGGGGTGTGTTGTAGACCCCAGTGGTACATCGCGATAGCAGCAGCCGCGCCAGCGTTAAAGGAACGGGTCGAGCCATGCATGGTGATGTGGCACAGTTTGGCGACGCCAGCAACCATACCTTCAGTAAGTCCCGGTCCCTCTGAGCCAAAAATCAGACAGGCCTGCTCTGGCAAGGTCGTCGTTTCTAACGGCACTGAGCCGGGGAGATTATCGATACCGATGGGGGTGAGCCCATGAGCTGCCAACCATGCGAAAAGGTCTTCCTCATCGTCGTGGTGGATGACCTCGATGTAGCGGTCAGTCACCATTGCACCACGACGGTTCCACCGGCGTTTGCCGACGATATGCACCGCACTGACGTTAAAAGCATTAGCCGTGCGCACAATCGACCCAATATTGAAGTCATGCTGAAAGTTCTGGATAGCGACGTGTAGCGGCGAACGACGAGCGCTCAATTCCTCGACGATAGCTTCAACCGTCAGATAGCGGAACTCATCGATAACATTGCGACGATCGCCCTCGGCCAAGAGCACCGGATCAAAGCGGGGATCATCAGGAATATCACCTTCCCACGGGCCAACACCCGGAACCCAGAATGGGCCATTATCGTCGTCAGTGAGCTGCGACTGTGGGTCAACCGGTGCTACGACCTCGGTCCCCAGTACGTCGTCGTTTCCTCGTTCAGCCATAGTTCCACGATAGCCTGGGACATGTGACTTCACTTCTCTGTCTTGCGCCGCTGCTCATGCCGAGCTGGCTTGATCCGTACACAATCATCACTGCTACGGGACCTTGGGCCTTGTGGGCAGTTGCTCTCATCGTGTTCTTGGAGTGTGGCCTGTGGCCGATTCTTCCTGGAGATTCGCTACTTTTCGCCGTTGGCATGTTGTGCGCCATGGGGTTAAAAGGGGAAGACCAGGCAATTATCAGCTACTTCGGCTCGAAGCCGCTCACGCTCCTCTTCGTATGCACTGTGCTGTTCCTCTTTGCCTGGGCAGGCAACTTATGTGGTTACTACGTAGGAAAGGCTCTCGGGCCTACGTTATTTAAGCCACGCGAAGGTTTCATGGGCAAAGTCTTTGATCCCAAGCATGTTCAAGAGACCCATGAGTTCTTCGAGAAGTACGGCGCTATGTCGCTGATTCTTGGGCGATTCACGCCTTTTATCCGAACTTTCGTCACGATGATCGCTGGCATCGGCGGTATGAACTTTAAGAAGTTTGCTACCTTCTCTGGTCTTGGCGCAGCGATCTGGGTTGCTGTCGTGACGATAGTGGGTTTCTTCCTTGGCCGCGTCTCTTTTGTCCGCGATCACATTGAGACAGTTTTTATCGCAATCATCCTTGTCTCTGTAATCCCGGCAGTTATCGGCGCCCTTAAAGGTCGCAAGAAAGCTGCATAATTTATCAGGCTGTACCCCACATCGGCTACCTGAAGCTAGCAAACTTCTTATACGGCAAGACTCCGCGCCAGTTGTGCGCGCAAAAAAGGTCGCTGTCACATCACATAGCAATGGGGTAACAGCATCAGCAAAGGTAAACGATAAATGGTTGAGCCCGATAGGCATAAAAGTCTCCTGAAACGTGGCGGAAAACCGCGCCCCAGCGACGCGGCAGAATTAGCGCGCGTTCAGGATCGTCATCACATTCACCCATCATCGGAGATAGAAACACATGCAGCATAAACGCTGCCCCACGGGATGCAACAGATTTATTAGAGCCATACGTAGCCACAACACTTCTTAACTGCACCGAATAATGGGTGTTGGCACGATCCTGAGGATCGTGCCAACACCATATGTATATCGATTTGAGGCTATGC
>JBOFIQ010000246.1:0-7519 GCA_051650245.1 Propionibacteriaceae bacterium
AAGGCGGACTTGATCTTGGCAAAGCTGCTGACATGATCGACTCCATGGAAGTCCGCGTGACTTTCCCGGGCAAGGTCATTAGCCAAGAGGGTAACGGAACGATTGATGGTCATTCGGTGACGTGGACCAATGCTGATGACATCGTCAAAGGCAAGGCTTCAGCAACAGCCAAAGATGGATCTTCATCCTTGCTATGGCTGTGGCTTCTGCTTGGTGCGCTCCTCATTGCCGCTATCGCTGCTGCACTCTTCTTCGTGCTCAACAACAGCAAGAAAAAGAAGGTGATGGCACAGCAGCAGGCCTACCTGCAGCAGATGCCGCAGTACTCCATGCCCGGACAGCAACCTGACTACGGTCAGCAGCTACAGCAGCCAGGTCACGTCGAGCAACCGCAGGTCCCGCAGCAACCGCAGCAGTAACTCGGCAAGCTCGATAAATCTCTCTGCTGGCTCTCATCGCGTGATCGCGGTGGGAGCCAGCTTTATGTTTGTCTTTGTTGGCGCCGTCACAGAACTAGTAGGGTGAGACCGTGGACGCAACTGATATCTCGGGAGACCTCACGCAGGTCCTATTCCCTCGCCAACAGATCGACGACCGTATCGCTGCGATGGCAGCACAGATCGATGCCGACTACGAGGGCAAGAACATCCTCATGATTGGCGTTCTAACAGGCGCAGTCATGGTCATGGCAGACCTTACTCGCGCTATGACTGGGCATATGGAAATGGACTGGATGGCCGTATCGTCATACGGTGCAGGAACCCAAAGCTCAGGCGTCGTGCGCATCCTCAAAGATCTCAATACCGATATTCGTGATCGGCACGTGCTTGTGGTTGAAGACATCATCGATACCGGACTTACGTTGAGCTACCTCATGGCGAACCTACGCTCGCGGGAACCGGCCAGCCTGGAGATTGCGACGATGTTCCGTAAGCCAGAAGCCGCAAAAATGGAAGTACCGGTGAAGTACGTCGGCTTCGACATTCCCAACGAATTTGTTGTGGGCTATGGCCTGGATTATTCGGGTAAATACCGTAATCTCCGTGATGTTGGCACATTGGCCCCGCACATCTATAGCTAGACCTACGTTGGTCACACGCCGCCCCAGCCTGCTCTTGCCTAGTATGCTGGGGCGGTGCTGACTTCATTGCTAGGTGGGCGCCTCATGGCCGAGAAATACGGCGACGAGGCGCAGATCGTTGCTATGCACGGGTGGGGTCGCAATCGTCATGATTTTGCTCCAGTGCTCAACGGCTATAACGCCTTATCGCTGGATCTTCCCGGGTTCGGTGCCACCACAGTTCCCGATGAGCCATGGTCGACGCGAGACTACGCCGATACCTTGGCCGAAGCGGTGGCAGATACCGAACCACTGATCGTCATGGGACATTCTTTTGGCGGTCGGGTTGCAGTGCAATTTGCGGCAGCCTATCCCGAGCGGGTCAAAGCCCTAGTCCTGACCGGCGTACCGCTCTTGCGCGCCGAGTTGGGCAATGGCAAGAAAGCAAAAGCGCCGTTGTTATTGCGTATGGCGAAGCGTCTCCATGCACTCAAGATCGTTCCGGATAGCACCGTCGATAAGCTACGCGAACGCTACGGTTCTGCCGATTACAAGGCAGCGCAGGGGACGTTGCGCACGATCTTGGTCAAAGCCGTCAATGAGGACTACACCGCACAGCTTGAGGCGATTAAAGCTGCGGGTATCCCGGTGAGCCTGGTCTGGGGCGCTCACGACGATGCTGCACCGTTGGCGATGGCTCAGCATGTCTGCGAACTTCTAGGACCGCAGTCCAGCATTGACGTCTGTGCCTCGTCGTCACATTTGCTTGATACTGATTTGGTCGAGGCGCTACGTGGCGCCCTCGATGCCCGCTTGTAAGGAGCTCCCATGACTGCCACTATCTGTCTCTGGGTTGCCGTTGCAGTGACCATCGCGCTGACTGACCTACGTTTTTGGCGGGTTGCACAGCGGGAACACTACATTCCTGGGCGGGCAAGCTACATCGCTATGTTGTGGACCAAGCTGCGAGTTATCAACGCGATCATCGTGGGGCTTGGCATCGGCTGTGCTCTAGCGTCGATTTACACGACTGCCGCATACTCGATTGCCTGGCCTGGGTTGGGCGTATTGCTCCTGGCGCTGTGGCCGCTGGGGCTTGGCATTACTGGACGTACCTCGAAACTCAATTGGACTGCCCGGCTGAAGCGTCTCGCACTGGTGACAGTCGCGCTGCAACTGATATGCGCAGTGATCTTGGCCTTCACCCCTGCCGTTGCGCTAGCCGCTGTTGCGGCATTGCCGCTACTTGAGCTGGCTGTGTTCATTATGGACAAGGTTGAGAAGAAGATGGCTGGCAAGTACGTTGTCCAGGCCAAACAGCGATTAGCGCAGGTGGATCCCACTGTTGTTGCTATCACTGGCTCGTACGGCAAGACGTCGACCAAGGGCTATGTCGCGCACCTGCTGTCAGCAGCGGTGCCCGTTGTCGCAAGCCCAGCGAGTTTCAATAACCTCATGGGGCTATCGCGCTCGATCAATGATCGTTTGGTGCCAGACACCGAAGTGTTTATTGCCGAGATGGGCACCTACGGTCCTGGAGAAATCCGTGAGCTATGTCGTGAGTTCCACCCTGATATTGCCGCCATCACCACTATTGGTGAAGCACATTTGGAGCGGATGAAGAATCGCGAAACTATCGTCGCAGCCAAGACCGAAATCACTGAGGATGCGCACGAGATCGTGCTCAACATTGACGTTCCCGAGTTGGCTGATTTAGCAGATCGGCTTAGCGCTGAAAAGATCGTGGTGCGTACGTCGGCGAATCCGGGTTCTGGCGCAGATGTCATTGTTGCGCCCAGCGCTGGGAAGTGGGAGATCACTGTCGATGGCACCCAGATCGCCACTATTGAGCCGCCCTTTGCTGGGCACCCAACCAACGTGGCTATTGCGTTGGGTATCGCTAAGGCGCTTGACATTGCACCGGATAAGTACGTGTCTTCGTTAGCGACATTGCCGGGGGCGCCGCATCGCGCCGAAGCTGCGCTAGGGCCAGGCGACGTATGGCTCATTGATGACACGTACAACTCGAACCCAGTGGGCGCTGCTGCCGCCGTCGCTGCTGCTGTCGAGCGGGCAGGCGAGCACCAGGTGTACGTCGTGACCCCAGGCATGGTGGAGCTGGGAAATCAACAGGCGGTGCGTAACGCTGAACTGGGCCGCCATGCTACTGCACAGCCAAACATGACGCTTGCGGTTGTGGGCTACACCAATCGTGCGGCACTCGTGTCGCAGGCAAATCCCGAGCAGGTCAGGCTTTTTGCAAATCGCCAGGCCGCAGTTGAGGCGATTATCGCTGAGGCTAAGCCTGGAGATGTCATCCTGTATGAGAATGATCTTCCGGATCACTACGCCTAATTAAGGAGATTCCATGGCACTCACCACTGTCGTTTTTGGCGGCAACTCGGCTGAGCACGACATCAGTATCCTGACGGGTCTGCAGTGCGAGCGGGTACTTCAGCGTGCTGGCGACGAAGTGCAGTGCTTGTACTGGGACCGCGTGGGCAACTGGTTCCTGGTGCCTGCAGGCACCGAAGCCAAGGACTACCTTGAGGGTGCTCCGGCAAAATCGACGCATCTTGAGTTGGTTCTTGGCGCCAATGGTGGTAATGGTTTCTACCGCAAGGCGGGGCTGGGCAAGAAGCTGCTCGATCTAGGGTCGGTGCTGCTCGCGCTTCATGGTGGTGCGGGGGAGTCTGGCGGTACTCAGTCGCTCTTCCAGCTCCTGGGCGTGCCTTGCACTGGATCAACACCGGGTGCTGCGGCCTTGGGCATGGACAAGTTGGCTTTCGGTGCGCTCATGGAGCAGGCCGGGGTTCCGACGCTTAAGCGGGAAATCTTGCACCGCGACTTCCGTCCGTCATTCGCTGGTCCGTACATCGTGAAGCCGCGTGCGGGTGGTTCTTCCATCGGTATTGAGGTTGCTGAAGACGTCGATACGGCGCTCGCGTTGTTGACGTCGAGCCCACATCTGCGTGCTGGCGCAGTGGCCGAGCCGTATCGCAAGGATTTGTGGGATCTCAATGTCGCATTTGTGACCAGCCCAAAGTTTGCCGCGTCGCTGATTGAAAAGCCGACGCGCAATACCGACGGCGCGATCTATGACTACGCCGGTAAGTACATGGCTGGCGAAGGGCTGGCCTCTGCTCCGCGTGAGTTGCCTGCCAAGATCAGCCCGGAGCTGGAACAGCAGGTCATTGCTTTGGCGCAGAAGATCCAGGCGCTCACGGGGCTCTCGGGTATTTGCCGAGTAGATTTCCTCACCGATGGCACGGAATTATTCGTCAATGAGGTCAATTCCATTCCTGGCGCTATGGCGTTGTATTTGTTCCCGGATACCGATCCGGCGTCGATCTTGCGTGGCATGCTCGCAGAGGCTGCGATGCAGCGCAAGCTCGTTGCGACATCGTCTTTTGAGGTGGGTGCCGCGCTACGCGCCGCTGGCGGAATCGCTGGCAAGCTCGCTGGTCTGGGGCCGCAGCGCTAATAATTGTCGTGAGCTGGGGGTTGGGATATTCGCTATCTCAACCCCCAAACTCGTTACGGGAATATGCACAGATCATTGGTGCGTTGTTCTAGGAGATACGATGGCTCAATAGCTGTCACTTTGATTGAGGCGAGGACACCCATGTTTTCTAGTGCAGGAATCATTGCTAATGCAGGAATTATCGCTGCCGCTGTTGCAGCCCTGCTGCATTGCTTCATCTTCTATCTTGAGGCTATTGCGTGGGAATCACCCCGAGCGCGATCAGTCTTCGGCATGACGTCGGAACAGGCACAAGAGACAACTGATCTGGCCTACAACCAAGGCTTCTACAACCTTTTTCTCGCCCTTGAGGTGTTCGTCGGAATCGGGTTTTTGCTGGGCGGCCACCACGCTATCGGTATGACGCTGATCGTGGCAGGTGTCGTCTCAATGTTGGCTGCAGCTACCGTGCTAGCGCTGAAGTTCCCCGATAAGCGCAGTGCTGCGATGAAACAAGGCGCTCTTCCTCTCCTTGCTGTTGCCTGCCTGCTGCTAGCGCTCTTCCTGTAGGGGATTTGAGGGTAGGTCGCCAAAAGCTCAGAAGCTGAGCAGCTTTGGGGTGCTCTCTGGTTTTGTCGTACTCCTCGGGTAAAGTCATACAGACGAGGTACGCACCTCGGCACAGTAAAGGTGGGGCATGAAGAAGAACCGGGGCACACGGCCCGCGCTGATTTGGCTGGCAGTTTTGCTTGTCGTCATTTTGGCTGGCACATACTTCGCAACGACGGCATCTGGGGGGTACTCCAAGAAGCCCACTAGCGAAGTCGTGCGGATCATCAACTCAGATGACAAGCTCGAAAGCGTCACCATGCGCGACGGCGATCAGGAAATCCAGGTCGTCACCGCTGATGGCAAGAAGTACGCGGCAACCTGGGTCGGCGACGAATCGCGAGATCTCGTCAAGCGCCTAGATGAGCGAGTCAAAGATGGCAGCCTCAAGGAATGGTCGGGTGAGGTTTCTGACTCCGGCATGTGGGGCAACATCATCATCAACGTCATCATGCTGGGCGTTTTCGTATTCTTCATGCTGGCCATGTTCAATGGCGCTGGCGCTGGTGGCAACAAGGTGATGAACTTTGGCCGCAGCAAGGCCAAGGTCGCGCAGAAGGACACGCCCAAAACCACTTTTGCCGATGTCGCGGGTGCTGACGAAGCCGTCGAAGAACTCCAAGAAATCAAGGAGTTCCTTGCTGAGCCTGCGAAGTTCCAGGCTGTCGGTGCGAAGATCCCCAAGGGTGTGTTGCTCTACGGTCAGCCCGGTACCGGTAAGACGCTGCTCGCCCGGGCAGTAGCCGGTGAAGCAGGCGTGCCGTTCTTCTCGATCTCTGGTTCAGATTTCGTTGAGATGTTCGTCGGTGTGGGTGCATCACGAGTCCGTGATCTCTTCGACCAGGCCAAAGAGAACGCTCCGGCTATCGTCTTTATCGACGAAATTGACGCCGTTGGTCGCCACCGTGGCGCCGGTATGGGTGGCGGGCACGACGAGCGCGAGCAGACCCTCAACCAGCTCTTGGTCGAGATGGATGGCTTCGACTCCACGACGAACGTTATTTTGATTGCGGCTACGAACCGTCCTGATGTCCTTGACCCGGCTCTGCTACGTCCGGGGCGTTTCGACCGGCAGATCAACGTCGATGCTCCTGATCTCAAGGGCAGACTCAAGATCCTCCAGGTCCATGCCAAGGGCAAGCCGATGGGCCCCGACGTCGATCTTGAATCAGTGGCCAAGCGCACCCCCGGTTTTACCGGTGCTGACCTCGCTAACGTCTTGAATGAAGCCGCGCTGCTGACGGCACGTATGAACCTTCGCCAGATCAATGCACCTCAGCTTGATGAGGCTATTGATCGCGTGATCGCAGGGCCGCAGAAGAAGACTCGACTCATGGATGATCGGGAACGACTCATCACGGCTTATCACGAAGGCGGCCACGCGCTTGTTGCCGCAGCGATGCCTGGTAATGACCCGGTGCAAAAGATCACGATCTTGCCGCGTGGTCGTGCGCTGGGCTACACCATGGTGATGCCAGACGAGGACAAGTACTCCCAGTCGCGTGGGCAGTTGTTGGATCAACTGGCCTACATGCTGGGCGGACGAGCCGCCGAAGAACTGATCTTCCACGATCCGACCACCGGCGCCAGCAACGACATTGAGAAGGCAACAAAAGTCGCCCGCGCGATGGTCACCCAATACGGTATGAGTGAGAAGATCGGTGCGGTTCGTCTTGGACCTGGCGATGCTGAACCGTTCTTGGGCATGCAGATGGGCGGCGGAAGCAGCCGCGATTACTCTGAGGACATCGCCGGTATTGTCGATGACGAGGTTGCCAAGCTCATCAGCACAGCACACCAGGAAGCCTTTGATGCGCTCGTCGAAAACCGTGAGGTACTCGATGAACTGGCTCGTCAGCTCTTGGAGCAGGAGACGCTTGACAAGGCTGCCGTTGCCAAGATCTTTGAGCCGTTGAAGCGGCGTGAGCCCCGACCAAGCTGGACGGGTTCAGCGACCCGTATTCCGTCGGATATTCCTCCGATTGACGTTCCTGCACCAAAGCCCGTTCAGCCTGCTCCAGTGCAGCAATTCCCGGGACAGTTCCCCGGTGCAGGTGGCCCGCAGCAGCCGATCGATCCCTACCAGCAGTGGGGCCCGACTGGAGCGCCGCAGCAGCCGCCAGCGCAGCCAGGACAGCAGCCGGGATGGTTCCCGCCAGCCGAACAGTAAATGTCGCACACAGCGCCCCAGTTTCTGGGGCGCTGTGTTCGTTTATGGGCGATCGTTAGAATGAACAGGTGACTACTGACTTGCCACCGTTCGATCACGAACGTATTGCCGCTGCTGTCCGCGAGATCCTTCTCGGTATTGGGGAAGACCCTGACCGCGAGGGGCTGCAAGAAACCCCCCGTCGGGTAGCGAAGGCCTATGCCGAAATCTTTGCTGG
>JBOFIQ010000247.1:0-10617 GCA_051650245.1 Propionibacteriaceae bacterium
TATGACGTATCCGGGCTTGACCCCGAATCTGCGCTCGACTTCGCAGCACAAGTAGGCGTGACGCGGGTGGTCCAGGCCTCCGACGATGCAGCAGAGGCGCAGTGGGCCGAGCGTTTTGCTGCTACCCATTCCAGCGTCATTGCTTGCGTCGCGCTACACCCTAATGAGGTTGCTCGGCATCCAGAACGGATGGCCGAAGGGCTGGACGTTATTGAGCGACTTGCCGGAGCTGGCGGCCACGTCCGAGCGATCGGAGAGACCGGACTGGACTATTTCCGCAGCACCGAGCCAGACCAGATAGCCCGGCAACAGGAGAGTTTCCGAGCCCATATTCAGCTCGCAAAGGCACACGGACTTGCGCTGGTCATCCATGACCGGGATGCCCATGATGATTGCGCCCGTATCCTCGATGACGAGGGCTGGCCTGAGCGCACGATCTTTCATTGCTTTTCAGGAGATGTAGCTTTTGCCCGACGTTGTCTCGACCATGGCGCTTTCTTGAGCTTTCCTGGAACTGTCACCTACAAAGCCAATCACCACCTACGAGAAGCGGCAGTGCTGACACCAGCAGACCGGCTTCTCGTCGAGACAGATGCGCCTTACCTCACTCCCGTTCCAGCGCGGGGGAGATCCAATGCCAGCTACCTCATCCCACATACTGTTCGGTATCTGGCTCAGCTTCGCGACGTCGATCTAGACGTCCTATGTCATACCCTCAATTCCACCGCTGACATTGCCTTTGGAGGTTCTTGGTGAACCCGCTACTTGACCCCTCGTCGATTCGACGTCTTGCCGCTCAGATCGGTTTGCAGCCGACGAAACAGCGTGGACAGAACTTCGTCCATGACGCCAATACTGTGCGTCGAATCGTGTCGATGGCGCAGGTCCAGCCAACGGATGTGGTGCTTGAGATCGGCCCGGGACTAGGCTCGCTGACACTGGGTTTGCTGGAGACGGGGGCCACTGTGGTCGCTGTTGAGATTGATGACAAGCTCGCCCAGCTCCTACCTCAGACCGTCGCTGAGCGGATGCCAGAGGCCAGTGAGCGACTCCATATCGTGCATGCCGATGCGCTCACCGTCACTGAGCTTCCACTGATCCCCACCCGACTAGTAGCGAACCTGCCCTACAACATCTCGGTTCCAGTCATCATTCATCTGCTGACGACGTTCCCACAGTGGAGTTCTGGTCTGGTGATGGTGCAGGCTGAGGTCGCTGACCGTTTGGCAGCAGACCCTGGGTCCAAGATTTACGGGGTGCCCTCGGTGAAGCGAGCCTGGTTCTGCGCAGCTGAACGTGTTGGCACCGTCGGGCCTAATGTTTTCTGGCCGGTCCCCAACGTCGATTCAGGTCTGGTCTCGTTAACAAGGCGTGAACTTCCGGTCACAACTGCAACGCGCGAACAGGTCTTTGGCGTCGTTGAGTTGGCTTTTGCGCAACGACGTAAGATGCTGCGGGCTGCGCTCGCCGGGGTCTTTGGTGGTTCGGCGGCTGCGGAAGAGGCCTTAGCTTCGGCAGGTATCGATGGCACGCAGCGTGGCGAGACGCTGACAGTCCACGACTTTGCCCGGATTGCTGAAGTTCTTACCGCACACCAGTGAACTTCGGCTAAGTTGCAGAGGTGACAACTTTGCGACAGGACTGGTCGGGCGTTCGCGTTCGAGTTCCAGCCAAGATCAATGTGGGATTGGCTGTGGGCGGATTAGCAGCCGACGGATATCACCCATTGTCGACGATCTTCCAAGCCGTTTCGCTCTATGACGATATTGCGGTGGAAGCCGCTCCGGCTGGGGTGCTGGAACTGGTTATGCACGGTGAAGGTGCAGAGGCCCTTGCCGTCGATGACACCAACCTTGCGATACGAGCAGGGCTGCTCCTCCTGGAGAGCCAAGGACTCTCGCGCGACGATTATGGCGCGAGTATCTCGATCAAAAAGGGTATTCCGATTGCTGGTGGGATGGCCGGTGGCTCCGCTGATGCCGCAGGGACACTCCTGGCATTGTCGGTACTGTGGGATCTCGATATTTCACCAGAGGAGCTTCATGACGTCGGGGCACAGCTCGGTGCTGATGTTCCGTTCTCCTTGCTCGGTGGAACGGCTCTGGGGACGGGGCATGGGGATCAGTTGGCTCCAGTCCTGACACGCGGGACCTACTACTGGGTGATCGCGCTTGCAGACGAGGGGCTGTCCACGCCAGCGGTCTATCGCCGTTTTGATGAGTTGGCACTGGGCGCAGAAATACCTGAACTTGACCGCGAGTTGATGGTGGCCCTGGCTGCTGGGGATGTTCAACGTCTGGGTGGGGTATTGCGCAACGATCTACAGCAGGCTGCCTGCGATCTACGTCCAGAACTGCGCACGCTACTCGACGCCGGGCTTGCCGCAGGAGCGGTAGGGGCCATCGTGTCGGGCTCTGGCCCGACCTGTGCCTTCCTCGCTGCTGGTGAAGCTGGTGCGATGGATCTACTGGACCGGCTCCAAGGTTCTGGGCTTGCCCGAGACTACCGTCGGGTCCATGGCCCGGTGGGCGGTGCACGGTTGCTGGTCTCCTAGCCGTGGGTAGCTGTCTTTTTGTCCTTTTTTCGGCTGAGTGGGGCAAGAAGATGCAGAGGAGTTATGAGACCGGCTAGAGTATGTCTGTCGTCATCGACGATCCCCGGTTGGTCTGTTGGTAGGGCCCGTCTGACTTTGAATCAGAATTAGCGACGCAGGTTCAATTCCTGCCCGGGGAGCGCTTGGATGCAAGGAGTGCACGGGAAACAGCCAGATGTAGTGAGTCATGGCGCTGTCAGCCGTGGTCGCACTGCACTTGGGTATCGTCAGCGTAGAGCTGATGAACTTCGTGGATACCCTGTAGCAGGCCACCTACTCACTGAGGAAAGGCACGATAGTGACCGGGACTATCCGTCCGAATGACAAGCATCTGATGTTGTTTTCGGGGCGTGCGTACCCCGAACTGGCTCAGGAAGTAGCGGCTGGGCTTGGGGTGGATATCGTTCCAACCCGCGCGGTGACCTATGCAAACTCTGAGATTTATGTGCAATTTGAAGAGTCAATTCGTGGTTGTGATGCCTATGTGTTGCAGTCCCATGCGGCCCCGATTAACGATGCACTGATGGAGCAGTTGATCATGGTGGATGCGCTTAAGCGCGCTTCGGCCAAGCGGATCACCGTCGTCTCCCCGTTCTACCCCTACGCCCGTCAAGACAAGAAGCACATTGGCCGTGAGCCGATTTCAGCTCGTCTTGTCGCTGATCTGTACAAGGCTGCTGGCGCTGATCGCATCATGTCGGTCGATCTTCACGCCGCGCAGATCCAAGGTTTCTTCGATGGTCCGGTGGATCACCTGTGGGCGCTCCCGGTGCTCTCGGATTACATCTTGGAAAAGTACCCCACCGAAGAAATGACCGTGGTTTCCCCCGACGCGGGCCGGGTCCGGTTGGCCGATATGTGGTGTGACCGTCTCGGTGCGAAGTTGGCGATCATTCATAAGCGTCGTGATCCAAATAAGGCCAACCAGGTTGATGTCCACGAGGTCGTTGGTGAGGTTGAAGGCCGAATCTGCCTGCTCGTCGATGACATGATCGATACCGGTGGCACGATCTGCAAGGCTGCTGCCGCGCTCAAGGAACGTGGCGCAAAGGCCGTTATCGGTGCTGCTACCCACGCGGTGCTCTCGGACCCAGCAACAGAGCGGTTCTCCGCCTCGTGCTTCGACGAAGTGATCGTCACCAATACGCTGCCGATCCCGGAGGAAAAGCGTTTCAGTAACCTCACCGTGCTCTCGATTGCACCGCTCTTGGCCAAGGCTATCGAGGCCGTATTCACCGATGGTTCGGTCACCCGACTCATCGATGTGCGGTCAGGAAAATCGCATAGCGAGTAATAACGTCACTGTGATGATGCCCCGATCTGGTATGGATCGGGGCATCTCCGGTAGTGACGGTAGGCCTGGTCAGCGAACGGAGGAATCGTCCTTAGCTGCTTTATCCGTGGGCCAACGTCGCATGATGGAGAGCATGATGATGGCTGCTAGGCCAGCTTCAAGAAGGTAGATCAGCAGGTCCAGCCCAGTTGATAAGGCAGCAGCAAGATAAAAGGCTCGTGCCCGCATGAGACGAAGGACGACGATCGTCACGGCTGTGACGAGGGCGATGACCCCGATAGCCCATCCTTGATGTGATCGTGATGTGCGACAGCATGTGGGGCTTTCACACGCTGCAAGGAGGAATAAGCATCCAAGGAAGATCGTGATCTGGATCAAGACTCGTAGTAGTTGATACATCGTGGGCGACTGTGCCACATCGTCTTTGACGAGAGTAAGAAGTACAGCGGTGGAAAGCGACCCTGCTGCGATGAGGGCAAGGTTAAGGTTCATAGCAATCCTTTACTGTTCACATTAGTTCCAGTGCAACACAACACCTTCCCCCCGTCAATAGATCATGCAGGGCTGCTTATGCCACGATATTTTGCGACGATGGGTCGAGTCGCGTAGAGTTGGTCGAGCATGCGGCGAGGGAATTGATCGCAGATCACCGTGATCGACGCAGGTCTCCCTGGACGTGTGCGCCCCATGATTTTCATTAGGTAAAACCCAGGTTGAGGAGAAAACGTGTCTGAGATCAAGCTCGATGGCGTCGCCCGTAACGAATTCGGTAAGGGCGCTGCTCGTCGTCTACGCCGCGAGAACATGATTCCGGCGGTCATCTACGGCCACGGTACTGATCCGGTGCACATCGCACTGCCCCAGCATGTCACCACGCTGGCTCTGCGTCAGGCCAACGTTCTGCTCGACATCAATGTCGATGGCGGCACGTCGATCCTCGCCCTGCCCAAGCAGGTCCAGAAGGACCCGATCAAGAACACCATCGAGCACGTCGATCTCCTCTTGGTCAAGCGCGGCGAGAAGGTTACCGTTGACGTTCAGGTCAATATCGTTGGCGAAGCCGTTTCCGGTTCGCAGATCAACCACGACATGAACTCGATGTCGATTGAGGCTGACGCCTCCAACATCCCGACCGAGATCGAGGTGTCGATTGAGGGTCTTGAGGTTGGCACGCAGATTCTTGCTGGCGATGTCGTCCTTCCGGCTGGTGCTACCCTCGCTGGCGATCCTGAGGCTCTCGTCGTCGGTATTGTGAATCCGGCCGAGCAGAACCTTGAGGTTCCGGTCAATGACGGTACCCCGGCTGCTACTCCGGCTGGTGACGCCGAGTAATCGGTTTCTTCCAAAGAACGCCAACTATGGCTACGTGGCTTGTGGTCGGGCTCGGAAATCCGGGCCCGACCTATGCTTTTACCCGGCACAATGTCGGGCATATGGTCGTGGATCAGATTGTGGCTGAAGCGCGTGGGACTTTCTCCGTTCAGCGCCTGCAAAAGGCCGATGTGTGTGAAACACGTATCACGCGCGCTGATTCCTGGGGCGGTATTGGTGAGGCTGAGCGCGTGGTCGTGATGAAGTCGCGAGGCTTCATGAATGAATCAGGCGGGCCAGTAGTTGCTGTTGCCCGACACCATAAAGTTGATCCAGCCCACATCATCGTCATCCACGATGAGCTGGACATCGATTTTGGACGGATTCGGACCAAGCTCGGCGGTGGCGATAACGGACATAACGGGCTGAAATCTATCCGGGCATCGCTCTCCACGGGGGATTTCTACCGGGTGCGCTATGGCATTGGACGCCCCCCCGGTCGGATGGATACCGCTGACTACGTCTTAGCGCAGATCCCTGGCGCGCTCCGCGAGGACTACGGCGCGCAAACCGGACGCGTGGCAGACGCAGTAGCCACACTCATTCTCGACGGGCTCGACGCTGCCCAGCAAAAGTTCAACTCCTAGTTTTGGCACCTCGCCGGTCAGTCCAGAGCGCATAGCAGCGTTGTGGAGTTGCCAACATCGGTAGAGTAGAGCGGTGCAGATCCCGGGATTAGTAGAGTGCGTCGCGCAAGACCCCACCTTGAGCCAGGCGCTTGCTGATGTGCGCGTCGGGGCGGCTGGTTCTCTTGATCTGACCGGCCCACCCGCATTGCGTCCCTTCATCGTCGCGGCGGCTGCGACCACCAGACCCGTGCTCTTGGTCACGTCGACCTACCGCGAAGCGGAGCACATGACCTCCACGCTGCAATCCCTCGTCGGTGAGACACAGGTGTGTTACTACCCAAGCTGGGAAACTCTGCCGCACGAACGCCTATCGCCGCGCTCTGACACAGTAGGTAAGCGGTTAGCCGTTCTACGTCGCCTTGCGGGCAAAGATGCACTCCCTGCCCCCAAGATCGTCGTTGCGCCGGTGCGGTCCTTGCTGCAACCGCAGGTCAAAGGCCTCGCTGATCTAGCTCCAGTGGCGTTGGCAGTGGGGCATGACTACTCGATGAATCACCTTGCTACTGATCTGGTCAATGCTGCGTACACGCGAGTAGATCTGGTGGAACGTCGCGGGGAGTTCGCTGTGCGAGGCGGCATCGTCGATATATTCCCGCCCACATTAGAACACCCCGTGCGCGTCGATTTCTTCGGCGATGAGATCGAGGAAATTCGTAGCTTCACCGTCGCAGATCAGCGCTCGACGCCCGACACCTACGAGCAGATCACGGCTACCCCGTGTCGGGAACTCCTCATCACCGATGCAGTGCGGGAGCGCGCGAGGCAGCTACTCCCACACCACCCAGAACTTGCTGAGCTTCTCGAGAAGATCATGGACGGGCATGCCGCTGACGGTATGGAAGCCCTGGCGCCTGCCTTGGTCGAGGGCATGGAACTGTTCATCGACACGCTCCCAGCCCAGACATTAGTGCTCGTTGCTGATCCAGAATTAGTCCGCTCCCGGGCCATTGATCTGGTCAAAACGAGCGAAGAGTTCCTTGGTGCTGCCTGGGCTGCTGCCGCCGTCGGGGGAGTAGCCCCGATCGATCTGGGAGCTTCGTCCTACCAGCCGCTAGCAGAAGTCCGTCACCATGCCCTCACACGAGGAATGGCATGGTGGTCGCTATCGCCCTTTGCCGCTGATGAAGGTGAACAGGAACGCGACCTGCTCTATGCCGACGACGGATCGATCATTGATCTATCGACGATGGCAACCGGCGGTATTGATTCGCGCATTATCGACGCCCAACCTGCGCCGCAATGGCATGGTGACGTCGAGGCAGCCGTTGCACAACTCAAACAGGCGCTCACTGACGACTGGCGAGTGGTCTTAGCCGCTGATTCGCGCGGACGAGCCAAGCGCATGGTCGAGGTGCTCAGCGATGCTGATATTGCAGTGCGCCTTGACGAAAATTTGGCCCATGACCCGGTAAAGAATGTGGTCACAGTTATCGTTGCTGAGCTAGACCATGGATTCTGGCTACACCAATGCGATCTTGCCCTCTTTACCTCGGCTGATATCGCCGGAACCCAGGTTGCCGATAAGGCCCAGCGCACAATGCCGACGCGTCGCCGCAACCAGATTGACCCGCTTGAACTTACGCAAGGCGATGCCATCGTCCACGAGCAGCATGGCGTTGGCCGCTACGTCACGATGGCTCAGCGCACAGTCAGCGGTGCGACGCGCGACTACCTGGTCATTGAATACGCACCCAGCAAGCGCGGACAACCAGGCGACCGGCTCTACGTGCCGATGGATCAGCTCAATCTCGTCACCCGCTATGTTGGCGGGGAAGCACCTGCGCTCGACAAACTTGGCGGCGCAGACTGGGCAAAGCGTAAATCGCGGGCCAAGAAAGCGGTCAAGCAGATCGCTGCAGAACTCATCAAACTCTATGCCGCCCGGCAGGCCTCGAAGGGGCATGCTTTCAGTTCGGATACGCCCTGGCAACGCGAACTTGAAGATGCGTTCGCCTACGTCGAAACTCCCGATCAGCTCGCTGCTGTGGAGGAAGTCAAACATGATATGGAACTCGAAGTGCCGATGGACCGGCTGGTTTGCGGCGACGTCGGTTATGGCAAGACTGAGATCGCGGTTCGCGCGGCATTCAAGGCAGTCCAAGATGGCAAGCAGGTCGCTATTTTGGTACCAACGACGCTGCTGGTCACGCAGCACTACAACACTTTTGCTGGGCGCTACTCCGGTTTCCCCGTGAGCGTGGCGCAACTGTCGCGGTTCCAAAGTGATGCTGAGGCCAAGAAGGTCAAAGAGGGTATCAAGAATGGCACCGTGGACGTCGTGATCGGCACCCACCGGCTTTTTGGTAGCGATGTTGAGTTCAAGGATCTGGGCCTCGTCGTCATTGACGAGGAACAGCGATTTGGCGTCGAACACAAGGAAGCACTTAAAAAGCTCAGGCTTAATGTCGATGTGCTATCGATGTCGGCAACGCCGATCCCGCGCACCTTGGAAATGGCGATTACGGGCATCCGTGAGATGAGCGTGATCGCGACTCCGCCAGAGGAACGTCACCCGGTGCTTACCTTTGCCGGTGCTTACGACGAAGGCCAAGTCAGTGCTGCGATTCGGCGGGAACTGGCTCGTGAGGGGCAGGTGTTCTACATCCATAACCGGGTGCAGTCGATTGAGAAGGCAGCCAAACGTATCCGCGAGCTTGTGCCAGAGGCCAGAGTTGTGACTGCACATGGGCAGATGTCGGAACATCAGCTCGAACAGGTCATGCTCGACTTTTGGGAACGTCGCGCAGATGTCTTGGTCTGTACCACGATCGTCGAATCAGGCATTGATGTTTCTACCGCTAATACCTTGCTGATTGAGCGTGCTGACATCATGGGACTCGCGCAGCTTCACCAGCTTCGTGGCCGGGTAGGGCGCTCGCGGGAACGTGCCTATGCGTACTTCCTCTATCCGCCGGAGAAGGCGCTCACGGAGACTGCCCATGACCGGCTTTCGACGATGGCTGCCCACACTGATTTGGGTGCGGGTATGGCGATTGCGATGAAGGATCTTGAGATTCGTGGTGCTGGAAACCTGCTGGGCGGGGAACAATCAGGCCACATTGCCGACGTCGGTTTTGATCTCTACCTGCGGCTTGTGGGGGAGGCGGTGAGTGATTTCCGGGCTGGTGGCGTCGCTGAGGTTGAGCCGGAGATGCGTATTGAACTGCCAGTCGTTGCTAATCTCCCCAGCGATTACGTTGAATCGGAACGGCTCCGGTTGGAGATGTATAAGCGGCTTGCGGCAGTGACAAGTGAGCACGATATTGAGAGTGTGCACGCTGAGCTCAATGACCGCTACGGTACGGCTCCAGCGCAGGCATTGGCACTACTCGATGTCGCGCGGTTCCGCTTGCAAGCAAAGGCTGCCGGTATCACGGAGATCGTTGCGATGCCGAAGTTCATCCGGTTTGCGCCCGCGAATCTGCCAGAATCGCGGGTCCTACGGGCCCAGCGACTCTACCCAGGGACGGTGTTCAAGCCTGACGCTATGTTGGTCCCGCACCCAGGTTTCGTCGATGACGAAATCCTCGCGTGGGGACGCAACCTCATGGATGCGCTCTACGCCTAGACTCCCGTCGGCTAACCATGTTCGTGCTCGTCGATCTCCGCTCGCCACGCCGAGATCAGGGCACGTGCGTCGGCCAGCGCGGCTTCCTTACGACGTATCACCTCGTCGAGATCTTTCAGTGCCTGCTTGGCCGCATCGAGGCGCTCAGCGGCGGTCGTCCCGGGTCGTTTGGCGGCCAACAGTTGCCGGACATCACTGAGGCTGAACCCTGCATCACGGAGCGACGCGATGATCCCGAGCTGGTCGAGCACGTTCTCGGCGTAGCGGCGACGGCCGGATGAATCGCGCGCCTGGGGAGGGATCAGCCCCTCACGTTCGTAGAACCGCAGTGTGTCTGGGCTCATTCCACTGCGTGCGGCAACCTCACCGATGGGAAGCAACATGCCAACAGAATAGGCCCACGACGACGCTCACCACGCAGAGCCGGACAAGGTGATGGCTGGGATGAAACTCAGAGATGGAGCATCCCCAGATGAGGGGTCCTGCCATCGCGAAAATGCCAGCGACGAGTGCTGCAACGAAACATGCACGGCTTCCCAGCCCGCAGAAGTAGCCGATAACAGCCGCCCCAGCAGCGATTCCCGACAGAGCATAGAGCCCACCTGAGATCCCCGCGAGGGGCTGGGATGCCCCAACTTCGCGGGCTTGCTGCGTGCTGAGGTACGAGGTGGACAGCTGGAGAAGGGCCGCCAGCGCGAGGGGGCCCACCCGAAGAAGCGTGATCAGAGTGTTCATAGCAAGGACGTTAGGAGCTGGAGTTAACTCTATGTCAACCTAGTCTTGAACGATAGATCCGGATCTGTATTCGGCCCGAGCGCAAGGTGGGGCTGACGTCAGACACGCGTTGTGGTTACGATGGCTCTGTGAACAAGACTTCCCCTGCCCTCGTTGCCCTTGCCCTGCTAGTACCGGTCACCCTTTCTGGGTGCACCATGCCGACGACGGCAGCCACCGTCGCAAAGTCCACGATCACTGCTGCGACCGTGGATAACATCTGTGCAGAATTGCCCAATGTCGGGCAGGGAGATCTGGAGTACTGCCCCCAGATAGTCTTGACCTGGCTTGTCCGCGGTGAAATCGCTGAACAGGTGGCGCACGCTGAGCAGGCTCCGATTACCGATGCTGACATCAGCAATGCAGAAGCCACGGTGAAGGGGCTTGA
>JBOFIQ010000248.1:0-1401 GCA_051650245.1 Propionibacteriaceae bacterium
AGGCTGGGCACTATCGATTAATGCTGGCTGCGGCGTCATCGTGGCATGAGGCGATGGGATCGTCGGACGCCCCGGTGAGGTCAGAATCGCTGGTCTGGTTGGTGTGTTCTGGGCGGCGTGGAGCGGCACGACGAAGCGCGCCGAACACCCCGTGAGAAGGAGTGCTAACGCGACAGACCACAGACCTTTTCGCACGAGGCCACCCTACAAGTCGGAACTATCACAATGCGGCGACGACCACCACAGTGATCGCCGCCGCATTGAGTTTGTCTATGTTAGAGGTAATCGCCAGATAGCTTGGCAGCTTTACGCTCTGCGCGACGGTTACGGAACATCGCGTCGAATGCCCAACCGCCCGAACCAAGGAAGAGGAAGACCAGGCCAACAGCAGCCAGGAGCAACTCCAACTCGCCGACGAAGCCCATCTGACCAGTCTGGAACGGGTTCTTCTTGCCCCACAGGAAGAAGACCAACATGCCGACCTCGATCGCCATGAGCAAGATGCCTGCGAACCGGGTAGCAAATCCCAGGAGGAAGAAGACTGCCGCGACGATTTCCGCAATACCTAGGCCCCAGCCCCAGTAGTTAGACTGCGGCAAGATCGAGTTAGCGAACATCTGATTGGTTGCAGCAAGATCAGTCAGGTGCTGCCAGCCACGAACACCCAAAATAGCGGCTGTCACAAGGCGAAGCACCGTGAACGATAGTGCGCCATTCCAGCGGTCAGTCGTGCGCTTGGGCTTGGACAGCTCAGGATCAGCAAAAGCAGCCATCGGTGCGGGGGCAGGTGCGACAACGCCTAGACGCTTGTTGCGCTCTTCACGCTCGGCCGCGCGATCACGAATTGAGGCTTCTGCAGGAGCCATGATCTGGGTCGGCTCTCCCTCGACAGCCTGAGCCGCAGGCATGGCGATGGTCTTTTCGGTCTGGGCTTCGGGCTGGTTCTCGGTCACGACATCCTCCTTCAACATAAAAGTCAGTTCCAGTATCCCCGGTTCAGCCAGTATTTAAAGGAAATGACACGCATCTGCCCCGGATCAAACCCCTCGCCCCAAGGAAATCATCATCGATTCCACCGCCAACAACTGCGCGACGTTGGCCGCCAGCGCCGCACGGCACGCGATGATGGCATCAATACGTCGGATTGTTTGTTCAGCGGTACTGCGATAAGCCGTCTCGCTCAGCGCACTGTGATAGTCGCTATTGATCAGTTCTGGGGCCGCCTGAGTCTGTAGCGCAATGACATCTCGGTAGTAGGCCGTCAGCTCCACCAGGACCCGGTCAATCGCGTCACGCTCAAGCCGAGTTCGACGTGCTTTCTGCTGCTGTTCGAGATCCTTTTTTGCCCCCGCAGTGTTCTTGGGCTTGGCCCCCTTCGTCCCAAAACCCAGTGCCCGATCA
>JBOFIQ010000249.1:0-15663 GCA_051650245.1 Propionibacteriaceae bacterium
CGCTAGCAGGTCGCGCGCCCCTCGGATTGGGACAACACGTCGACGTACATAGTCCATCACACGTTGACGGACGAAATGATCCGGTAATGGCATGGGCTAGCCGCTCGGCAAGATCATCAAGGAACTCATCACGCTGCCCAATCGTGGCAGTACGACGCAAACGCTGGCCTAGCCGTTGTGCCGTTGCCACTGCTTCAGAATCAAGATCCCACAGTACCTCGACGTGCTCTGTGAGGAATCCCACCGGAACTAAGAGAACGTCACGCTCCCCTAGCTGCGCTAACCGTTCCAGCTCATCATTAATATCTGGCTCTAGCCACGGCTGATCTGGACGCCCGCTACGCGACTGATAGGCCAAACTCCATCGGCTCAGCCCCAACCGCGCAGCTACTGCAGCGCAGGTTTCTTCGTGCTGGCGAACGTAGCGCTCAGGATCGTCGCCTGGGCCTTCAGCTAAAGGCAAGGAGTGCGTAGTGAAGACCACATAGGGATCGTCAGCATCGGCAAGTGCCGTCGTCACCACTGCCGTAACAGCATCGACGATGCCCGGCAGATCAGCATAAGGCGGAAGATGGCGCACCTTGGCCACAGTTTCAACCTGACCAAGATCTTCTCGGTACTGCCGACATGACGAATACGAAGCCCACGGCGTTGCGAAAAAGGCAAGAATGTCGCGACAGCCCTGCTGCTCTAGCTCAGCAACAGCATCCCCGATAAATGGCGGCGTGTTGCGGTGTCCCAACGCAGTGGCGATTGTGATGCCTCGCGCTTCCAAACGAGCAGTAAGCGCAGCAAGCATCGCCTCATTTTGGGCATTGAGCGGCGAGCCTCCCAGATGCTCATAGTGAGTGGCGACCGAGCGCAACCGCTCCACTGGAATCCCTCGTCCTTGGGCAATACGCTCCAAGAAAGGCCAGACATCAGCGACACTTTCCGGTGCGCCGAAACCCACAAGAAGTAACCCATCAATCATCGTGTCGCCGCCAATGCTGCACTGGCCTGCTTACGGCCATCATCAATACAATCAGGAACCCCTACCCCGTGCAGAGCCGAACCAGCGACTTTCCAACACGGATTAGTCTCAGCTACTGCAGACTCAACAGCGGCAACCGTATCAAGATGCCCCACGATGTACTTGGGCATCACTCGATCCCAACGCGAGACATCAACATAGCTAGGCTTACCCGTCGCCCCCGCCAAAGGACGAACGTAGCTGGTCACGACCTCGATCAACTCAGCATCGGGCAGAGCCGACGTTGGCCCGACTTTTTCTGGGACGAAGGCGCGAATCAACACCGTGTCAGCAGGAGCGCGACCGGCAAATTTGAGCGAAGTAAATGTCGTACCTGAGATAGGAGCAGCGTCAGCTTCTAGCCAGCCTTGAAGATCTGGTTCTGCACTAAAGGCACTACGCGGCCAGGCCATCGTCACAATTGCGGTGCTAGCCAACGGAATCGTCTCCAGCGCACGAGCAGCCGCGGGCACCTGCGGCGCAAGGAGGGTCTTTGTCGATTCAACTCCACCAGCAAAGATCACCGCGTCCGCAGCAATATCTTCCCCCGTGGTCAATGTCACGACCCCATCAGCGACCCGCGCCACGGTGCACCCAGCCCGCAATGTCGCGCCCTGGCGTTCTAGCTGCTCCACGAGCGCGTCAATAAGCGAGCCAAGACCGCCCTGCACAGTCTTAAATGGCGAAGCCTTGGGCTTGCCTTTGCTCGCGGCCCGTGCTGCCCGGCCACCAAGAACGGAGGCGACGATGAGACTGCGGTGATCTTCTTCGTTGCACCGCAACGACGGCAGAACCGCATCTATGGACAGTTCATCGACGCTTGCACCGTAGATCCCGCCGACCATCGGGTCTGCGAAACGTCGCACGATGCCCCCACCCAGACGCTGCCGGATTAGTGTCCCAATCGCGACGTCATGATCGGGTAACCGTCGCGGTAGGACCAGATCTAGCCCGGCACGCAGTTTGTCAGCCCACGACAACACCGACGTCGTCACAAATGGCCAAATCTTGGTGGGCAACACCATCCCCATGCCATCAGGAATTGGACGTAGCGCGCCCCGTGAATGGAGCGCGACCTTACGTCCCCCACTCGAACTCAGCACCGCATCGGTAAGTCCAAGTTCGGCAATGAGCTGCATCACGGCAGGCTTGTAGGACACAAAAGAATCTGGACCACGTTCGATGAGTAGCTCACCGACCCGTTCGGTCATGATCTTGCCGCCCCAACGCTGCTCAGCCTCAAGGACCGTGACTGTCGCGCCTTCGTGAATCCCTTGCCAGGCTGCTGCAAGCCCCGTAATACCACCGCCGATAACGACGAGACGGGACATTAGCAGCATTCCTGTCGATCACCGGACTCAGTGACAGCCATCGGAAGTAGGCGCTTTTGCGGCTCCTTTGCTGGAGCCTCGCCCTTCCAAGCCGGCGGAACGTAGGGGCACAACGGATCAGTCTCAAGCGGGTCGCCAGTCCAGGCATAGGCCCGGGCTCGGGAACCGCCGCAGTAATCGTGGAAATCACACACGCCACAGCGGCCCTTGAAGCTCGACGGCTGGCGGAGCGCACGCATGAGATCGGTGTCGCGGTAAAGCTCAACTAAGGTGCGCTCGCGGACATTACCGACTCGGGTGGGCAAGAAGCCAGAAGGCGTGACATCGCCAAGGTTGCTGATGAACACGATGCCGTTGCCATCACGTATACCGAAACCACGCGATGCCGGGGAGTTCTCGATCTGATCCCGCGTCATGCCCTTGCGCAAGAGTTCCTTCGCGGCAATCCGGCGGAACTGCATCGCTTCGGTGGTCTTGACGCGGAACGGCGACCCAGCGGTGAGCTTGCGTACCTCAAGCAAGGTGCGTTCAGCGTTACCAGGAGTCAGCTCGGTCAGCTGCGTACCGCGACCCACCGAGATAAGGAAGAACAAACTCCACTGCATCACCGTGTGCTGCTTGAGCAGTTCATACATCGGCTCAAGATCAGGCGGCGTATCGGCAGTGATGAGCGTATTGATCTGCACCGGCATACCCACGGCAGCAGCGTCGTCGAGAGCCTTCAATGTCAGGTCGTAGGTGCCCGGAATACCGCGAATACCATCATGGACCTCAGGCGTCGACGCATCCAGCGACAGCGAGATCGCCTGTACCCCATGCTCTTTGAGACGAGCTAGCGTGGTGCGATCCAGCAGCGGCCCGACGGCGGGAGCCAACGAGACACCGATTCCGCGCTCAGCAGCAGCGTCGATCAGCGTCATCAGATCACGACGACGCAACGGATCACCGCCTGTCATCACGACGTGCGGGATTGGATCACCGAAATCGACGATGGTATCGAGAACCTGAATACATTCAGCAGTATTGAGCTCGCCAGACATCGGCTCAGGCTGAGCCGTTGCACGACAGTGCTGTCAAGCCAAACCACAGGCATTTGTCAGCTCCCAATACACAATCATGGGGGCACGATCATAGGCCCAGTTCACCGGTCGAACTGCACCAATACGTGAGGGATGGCCGCTCATCGAATCTCCTTATCCGTCAGGGAATGGACGAGCTCCACAATGCGAGTAAGCACGTCAGGATCAGTTGTGGGAGGTACACCATGGCCCAGATTGACCACGTGGCCTGGAAGCTCACGCCCAGCAGTAATCACTGCATGGACATGACGCTCAATCACGTCCCAGGGCTGAGTCAGCACTTCCGGGTCGATATTGCCTTGAAGCGCCATTCCAGGAAGCCGCTGTGCAGCTTGCGTCAGGCTGGTCTGGGCATCGATACCCATGACGTCAGCACCGGTAGCCGCCATCACTTCCAGAAGCGGGCCGGTCTTCGTACCGAAATGTACTCGCGGCACTGTTGTTCCCAGCGCGCTAAAGACTGCTGCAGAATGTTCTTGGACGTAGCGCTGATACTGCTCCACGCTGAGATTGCCCGCCCATGAGTCGAAAAGTTGTACCGCTTGCGCACCGCCGCGAATCTGGGCATCGAGGAATGCTGCAGAAATCGTCGACACCCAGCTCAGCAGCGCATGCCAGGAATCAGGGTCTTCATTCATCAGCGCAAAAGTATGAACAAAATCGCGCGATGGGCGACCTTCAACGAGGTACGAGGCGACGGTGAAGGGAGCACCTGCAAAGCCAATCAGTGGTGTAGCTCCCAGTGCTTCGCTTGATTGCCGAGCCGCTTCCACGATGACATCCAAGGCTGCTGGATCAAGTTCTGGCAAGGCCGCAATATCGGCAGCACAGCGGATCGGGGACGCAACCACCGGGCCTGTGCCCGCAACGATCTCCACATCAACACCGGCGCGTTTTACCGGAACGACGATGTCGGAATAGAAAATGCCAGCATCAACCTTGTGTCGCCGCACCGGCTGCGCTGTGATTTCAGCGACAAGCTCTGGCTGCACGCACGCATCCAACATTGCGGTAGTCCCACGCGCTTGGCGATATTCCGGTAGCGAGCGACCCGCCTGGCGCATGAACCAGACTGGGCGAGTATCGCTACGCTTACCACGGTAATTATCGAGTAACAGACTCATCAACGTAACCCTTCGATTGCCGCAACGAGATCACTCGTTGGCTGTGCTACCAGGCCAGCGCGCTGAGCAGCAGCAGTTGTTGTTGGTCCGACGGTCAGCACCGTCGTTAGTGCAGGTGGTGTGAGGTGAGCCCAGGCTGCAACGGCGCTTGGAGAACGCAAAATTACAGCCGCGAACTCCCCCGCTGCGATCTGTGCTGCGACCTCGGGGCTCGGCTCACGCGGCACCGTGTCATAGACCGCTTCACTTATCGTCGTAATACCAGCGGCTCGTAGCGCTGGAACGGCGGCAGCATGGCTATTGGCTGAGGTCGGAACAAAAGCTCTGCCAGTACGCGGCAATTCAGCAGCAAGTGCTGCCCCTGTCGCCTCTGACGGCATGAAATCAACGGGGAACGGCACTGATTGTGCAGTCGCAGTACCGATAGCGGCTAGTCGTACATCGAATTGTCGCAATAACGCTACTGCCGAGATGACCCCTGGCGCTGCGGTCGTCCACCAAGACCAAGCCCGTGGTGAGGTGAGCACCAACCAATCACCGCGTTGGGCGCCAGCAAAGGCAGTAAGGAGTCGGAACCCACGATCAGTTGCCACAGTACGTAGTAATGGTTCAATGACGGGGGTGGCGCCAGCCTGAGTTACTAGCTGCGCATCAGCACTATTTCGATCGGGGCGGGTCAATAAGACCTTCATCCCCGCAGCTCCTGCGCCACAGCGAAGCCCAGCGATTCGGCATGATCGAGTTCATGTCCCTTGGGCAACGTGATCGAACGCTCCACCCGGCGATCATGGAGTGCCGCGATCAATGTCAGCTCGTCACGTTTCAGGGTCGCGTAGGCGCCGATAGGCGTGGTACACGTTGCTTCAATACCGCGAAGTACAGCTCTCTCAGCCGTCACGCAGAGCCGAGTAGCTGCATCATCAATGCTGGCAATCGCAGCCAAGAACGGTGAGTCCACGCGACATTCGATAGCCAATGCGCCCTGCCCCGGTGCGGGAATGAAATCGAGCGGGTCAAGGATCTCGGCAGCTTCGTCGAGCCGCCCTAGACGGTCCATACCAGCAGCAGCCAAGATTGCTGCATCAACCTCACCGTCACGGACCTTACGAATCCGGGTATCGACGTTGCCTCGAATCGGGACGATCACCAGATCGGGACGTCGCTGCTGTAACCACAATTCACGACGCGGGCTTGACGTTCCCACGCGCGCGCCAGGAGCCAGCTCAGCAAGAGTGGCACCCACCACGACATCACAGGGGTTTTCCCGTGGTGGGAAGGCTGCAATGGTCAGACCCAGCATGGAGCCAGACGGGAGATCTTTCGTGGAGTGCACCGCCACATCAACTTTGCCGTCAATAAGCGCATCACGTAGTGCTGCAACGAAAGCACCCGGACGAGAAGGGTTCGCCAACGAAATCGTGACGTCATCTCCCTCAGTACGGATGATGACGAGCTCACCCTGAGTGCCTGTCGCTGCCGTGATCTGATCCACGGCCCACTGCGACTGAGTCGTTGCCAGCAGACTTCCGCGAGTTCCTACCAACATGACTAGACCTCAATTCCGTAGAGGGTGTAGAGCGCACGCACATACTCATCGAGTGAGCCATCTCGCGCGGCTAGTCCGGCTCGCGCTGTGGGAGCGTGCAGGAATGTTCCGGTGAGCCGACGCAACGTCTCAGTGACGGCTGCCGCGGTCTGCTCGTCGTAGCGCTGGGCTGCAGCACTTTGCTCGGCATCGACAATGTCGGTGATGTGCTCACGAAGAGCAACGATGGCAGCCGAAGCACTCCGGCCTTTTTCTGCTGCAAGATATTCCTCGACGCCAGCATCGACTAGTGCTCGGGCTGCTTCACATTCGCTGTCGCTCGCGTCGGCGTTATGACGGCTGAGATCGTCAAGCGTGATGAGTATGACGTCGTCACGAGCAGCGGCATCGTCGGCAACGTTACCTGAGAGTGCGAGATCCAAAATCGCCATTGGCGTGGCCCGCTTTGGCCCAAGCATGGCATCAGTGATCGGCGGCGTTGCAGCCCCGCTACAGCAAATCACGCTCTCGGCTTGGAGTAGCCCCAGGGCCAGGTCATTTGCTGCGGTTAAGCCATGTGAGGAGCCAAAGACTTCAGCGCGTCCTGCTGTTGAGGCTACGACGATCTGATCGCACCCGCGTCGAGCCAGATCAGCGACAACCACTCGGGCAAAAGCACCAGTGCCAAGGACGAGAATGCAGCGATGTGCCAACGATCCCGTGCGCTGTTCTAATTCTTGGATTCCGGTCGAGGCAAGTGAGCGGCTGTAGCTACCCAACTTGGTCTGAGTCGTCACGGACTTCGACATCGTCATTGCCGCAGCAAACAGTCGATGTAATACCCCGTTGGGTTGTGAGCGTTCATCGGTTGGTGCAATTTTGACCTGATGGGCGATCTGATCATCGCCTAGGACCATGGAATCTAGCCCTGCGGCAACGCTAAACAGATGAGTAACCACCTCGCGCCGGGCCGTAAGCGTCACGATACTTTCAGCAGCCGGCGAGATCTGCGCCAGCGCTTGCCGAAGTGCCGTACTTGCTTTGTGGAAATCGACCGCATCGACGTAGAGCTCCCAGCGGTTGCAGGTGCTGATCAGCACATGTCCGCGAACTCCTGCGTCTGCGAAGCTGCCCTCCAGGAGCTTGTCGATCAAAGACTCTCCGGCTTGGGTTAATGCCGACAGTTGTGCCGTGCTGCAAGCATGATGGCTAGCGCCCAGAGAGAAGACCGACACGCTATTAATGGTAGCCGGGAAGCCCTTGCGACACTCAGTCCCATAAATAGCGACATGGCGTCTCGATAGTAGTTTAATTCTTAATAGTTCACTACTTGATTATGGCGCCATTGAGTGAATCCTTTATCTACAACGGATATCACCACTTAGCGTTACCTCACGAGGCACATCACAAATACCTGTTACTTAGGCCACACTTACCAGGAAAATTAGTGTCTCTCGCATTGCTCAGCAGCAGCGATTGCATGCCGAATCCGCTTTGCAGAGACCGTGATATGGGTTCCAAGGGTCTGCGCGAACAGGCTAACCCGAAGCTCTTCAAGCAACCAGCCGATATCAGCAACGTCGCGTGGCAACGGGCCCTGAGGCATCGCAGCACACAGATGGGAATAGAGATCTTCAAGCTCCCAGATAACGTCAAGATTGTCATCGTCTCGACGCGGGTTAGTAGCGCGAGCTTCAACCCGATGTACCGCAGCCCGCAAGTAACGCGGGAGCTGGCCAAACCATGGCTGTGGCGTCGCACTGATAAAGCCGGGGAAAATGAGGTTATCGGCTTGCTCTTGCAGATCTTTACGCGCATCCGCGTCATTGACCGTCACAAGCGCCAACTCCAGACGTTGCCGCCACCGCAATGTCTCAGCAACCGTGCCCACCACCCGCTGCATATTCTCTGCATGGTCTTGGCGTACCTGGTCCTTGAGCGCAAGGAAATGCTCCTGCGACCTGACCGTCAGCGGATCAGCCAGCGTATCGATGAGATAGCCCACCGACGCCAATCGCGCATCCGCCAGCAGATCGGGCACCGTTTTATACGGTGAGTTCCCCAGCGCCAGTTTGGCTTCCATACCTAAATGCGCAACGACTGATTTGGTGGGATCGGGGATCACCAAACTCACGAGTCGGCGCAAACCAGCCCGCTGCGACGCTCCCTGGCGTAGCTCTGTGTCGAGCACAGCCAGCCCCACCGTCTTCCCCTCATCGACGAGCGCAGGGTAGCCCACCACCGTTATTGCGCCCTGCTGGAAAGTAGCAGTGAGCGGTAATTCACCAAAAACCCACGACGTCGCCCCTGTGCGAGCACTCTTCTTCGCTGCCTGAGTGAGCTGCGCAGACAATTGCTTGGCTAAGTCGCGCTGCAAACGGGGCAACTCATCACCGTGGGCTGCAATGGTGGCACCGTCAGCGATCTCAAACCGGATCCGCAGATGTGCCGGTAACCCAGCAGGATTCCAGGCATTCGCGGGGATCTCGGTCCCAGTCAGGTCAGCTAGGGCTCGCCCTAACGCAATCGGGAAAGCCACCGAATGGTCTGCCTCGTCGAGCCGAGATAACGCTTGGGAAGCGAAGTTTGGAGCCGGAACAAAGCGGGTCCGAATATTCTTCGGCAGTCCCCGGATCAGTTCTGTTGCCAACTCAGTGCGTAACCCCGGAACCTGCCACGAGAATGGCTCGGGACTGACCTGATTGAGCACATTCAACGGGACTGTGACTGTCACACCGTCATGGCCCGTCCCTGGGTCGAAGGTATAGGTGATGGGGAAGGTGAAATCTCCCTCATGCCAGTCATCGGGGAATGCTTGTTCGTCAAAGTCGCCTGCCTCGGGATCGAGAAGATCGTCAAGGCTGAGATCAAGAAGCTGCTCATCATGGTGTCGCGCAGTACGCCACCAGCTATCAAAATGACGCTGGCTCACGACCTCTGCTGGAATCCGCGCATCGTAGAACTGTGCGAGCTGCGCATCTGAGATCAGCAGATCGCGACGTCGCGTGCGCTCTTCCATTTCTTCTGCTTGCGCCCGAACCGCCTGATTTCGTGCAAAGAAATGATGGCGCGTATGCCAATCGCCTTCGACGAGAGCAGATTGGATAAAGATCTGACGAGCTTCGGCTGGATTGATCCGGGCATAGAACACCTGGCGGTGATCGATGATGGGCACACCTAGCAAAATCACCCGCTCATAGGCCACGGCAGCACCACTCTTAGACGACCAATGCGGCTCTGAATACTGACGCTTGAGTAGATGTTCACCTGCCTGCTCGACCCAGGAAGGGTCAATTGCTGCAACGGTTCTAGCCCACAGCCGGGTCGTTTCTACAAGCTCAAAAGCCATGACAAGGTTCGGTGGCTGCTTAGCCACACAGCTCCCCCGCTGGATCGCGAATTTCGCCCCGCGAGCGCCAAGATATTCCTGTGGACCTAGCCGGATGCGCTTACGCAACGGCAGATTCGGATCAACATGGCGAACATCAGCTAACCCGATATGGCTCAGCACACCGGTCAAGATCGCCGTATGAATATCGGCCTGTGTGCCGGGGCTATCGTTGCGCTCCAGCCCTAGATCATGGCACGCCTCCCGTAACTGTGCCACGAGATCTTGCCACTCCCGGATACGGAGGAAATTGAGATATTCCTCCCGGCAATGACGTCGGAACGCATTACCGGATAGTTCCTTTTGCTGCTGGCGTAGGTAGGACCATAGTCGCCACAGCGCGAGGAAATCAGAGTCCCCCGGCTCCCCCGTCGTGTCGCCAGTAAGAATCGCATCCGACCAAAACCGCCGATGTAATGCGTCAGCAGCATCGCGATGTTCTTGTGGCCGCTCACGCGGGTCCTGTATCGACAAGCCCGCCACGATTGCGGTGACTTCGCGCAAACAGTGACGCTCTGAGGCCGCGATCAACATGCGCCCAAGCCTGGGATCGACAGGAATACGCGCCAACTTTTTCCCAATAGCGGTGAGTTTCGGCGTAGCGGACTTACCGCTTGCGAGAGCGCCCAACTCGTCGAGAAGGCGCAACCCATCGTTGATCTGCGAACGATCAGGAGCTTCCACGAAGGGGAAATCTGCAATATCGCCTAGCCGGGCATCTGCCATCTGCAAAATGACGCTTGCCAGATTCGTTCGCAAGATCTCAGGCTCAGTAAACTCCGGGCGCAGCGCGAAGTCTTGCTCGGAATACAACCGGATAGCGATACCGGGCGCGACGCGGCCGCAGCGCCCTGAGCGCTGATTAGCGCTAGCTTGGCTGATCGGTTCAATCGGCAGGCGTTGTACCTTCGTTTTGGCACTGTAACGCGAAATACGTGCCATGCCAGCGTCAATGACGTAGCGGATTCCCGGTACCGTCAGCGATGTTTCTGCAACGTTGGTTGCCAAGACGATACGTCGGCCACTGTGAGCTTGGAAGACCCGATGTTGTTCTGCTGCTGACAAGCGCGCATAGAGCGGCACAATCTCCGTAGCGCGCAGTCGCTGGCCGTCGAGATGTTCGGCTGTATCACGGATTTCACGCTCGCCCGACAAGAAGACCAAGATATCGCCATTGCCCTCTACCGACAGTTCCTTCACCGCGTCGGTAATAGCGTCAAGCTGGTCACGCTGAGTTGCCTCAACAGCCGCTGCCGTAGCGCCATCCTCATACAAAGGCCGGTAACGGACCTCGACTGGATAGGTACGTCCAGTCACTTCGATCACCGGCGCACCATTGAAATGTTGCGCAAATCGGCTGGTATCGATAGTCGCCGAGGTGACGATCACTTTGAGTTCTGGACGCTTAGGCAATAGTTGCTTGAGATAGCCCAACAAGAAGTCGATATTGAGGCTGCGCTCGTGGGCCTCATCAATAATGATCGTGTCGTAGCGACGTAACTCACGATCAATACCGATCTCATTGAGGAGCACGCCATCGGTCATCACCTTGATCCGCGTCTCGCGTCCGGCTTTCTTGGTGAACCGCACCTGATAGCCGACCAACTCCCCCAGCGGGGCGTGCATTTCTTCGGCAATACGTTCTGCTACTGAGCGGGCCGCGATCCGCCGTGGCTGCGTATGCCCAATCCGTTGCCGTCCAGCTTCGAGGCAAAGTTTTGGCAACTGCGTTGTCTTGCCAGAGCCAGTCTCACCAGCAATGACGACCACTTGATGGGCGCGAATCGCCGCGATGATCTCATCACGGGCAGCCATGATGGGCAGATCATCGTTGTAGTGGAGTTCATACTGGTCTGTCATTGCCAGCCAAGACTACCGGGATAACACCACAATGACCTCACCTATTTCGCTATCGCAGAACTTCCCCCATGCAGCAGTGAGGCACCCCATCGTCTGTGCGACGTGCTGTGGGTTAGCCACAACACCCCTTGACGACAGGATGCCTCACGTACTTCATCCGGACTAGCGCGCTGACGCTGCCCCTGACAGGTTGCTCAGATCATCGAACTTCCAGTCACGAACCTCGGGCATATCTTCGAGATGCTCGACGATGTACTCCTCGTGGCGGGCCAACTGGGCTTCACACCAGTCGCGCAGCTCCGAGGCTCCCGGCGGGGTGATCTTGGCGTTGTTGATGACGTCCATGACCAAGTGGTAACGCGACATCCGGTTGCGCACGACCATGTCGAACGGCGTGGTCGTCGTCCCTTCCTCGATGAAGCCACGAACACGGAAACGATCCGCGTCGGGACGTCCGTGGACGAGCTGGTGGATTGCTCCCGGGTAGCCGTGGAAGGCGAAAACGACATCCTTGGCATCGGTGAACAGCTCACGGAACATGAGGTCATCCATACCGTGCGGGTGGTCCTTGGGACGGATCAGCGTCATGAGGTCAACGACGTTGACCACTCGCGTAGTCAGAGTCGGCAGCTTGTGCTTGAGAATCTCAGCAGCAGCAACGATCTCCATCGTCGGAATATCACCAGCACATGCCAGAACCACATCGGGTTCGCGGCCTGGCTGCTCGTTACCGGCCCACTCCCAGACGCCAGCGCCACGGGTGCAGTGCTCAATAGCCTGATCCATGGTCATCCACTGCGGCTGCGGCTGCTTATCGATCACGATGAGGTTGACGTAGTCCTTGGACCGAATGCAGTGATCGGTCACTGACAACAGCGAGTTCGCATCCGGGGGCAGGTAAACCCGGGCTACGTCGCCACGCTGGGTCAAGACGTTCTGGATCAGACCAGGACCCTGGTGGCTGAAACCGTTGTGGTCATTTCGCCAGCAGGTTGAGGTCAGCAAGATGTTGAGGCTAGGTACCGGTGCGCGCCACTCAAGTTCGCGACCCTCTTCAAGCCACTTGGAGTGCTGAATCGTCTGCGAGGCCGACACCATGGCGAAGGACTCGTAGGTAGCGAAGAGGCCGTGACGACCGGTCAGCGTGTAGCCCTCAAGCCAGCCATGGCAGTTGTGCTCGGAGAGCACCTCCATGACGCGGCCTTCCTTGGAGATCTTCACATCGAGATCATTGGTCGGCTCCATGAATGCACGATCCGAGGCCTCAAAGACCGAGCCGAGACGGTTCGAGTTGGTCTCGTCGGGGCAGAACAACCGGAAATCATCCGGGTTCTTTTCGTAGACAGCCTTGAGGAACTCGCCCATCTTACGTACTGACTCAACACGCTCTTGGGCTGGCTTGGGAACATCAAGAGCCAAATCCCGGAAATCAGGCAGTGCTAGCTCGCGAGTGAGCTTGCCACCATTGGCATGGGGGCTCGCCGACATGCGCAGATCACCGGTGGGGTTATTACGGGTGACCAGTTCAGTCAGTTCACCATCAGCGGTGAACAGTTCTTCTGGCTTGTACGACTTGAGCCACTCCTCCAGCAGAGCAAGGTGCTCTGGGCTGTCCTTGACGCCCGACAGCGGCACCTGGTGGGCACGCCAGGTGCCTTCCACGACGATGTTGTCGACCGCATGCGGGCCAGTCCAGCCCTTGGGGTGACGGAAGATGATCATCGGCCAATGCGGGCGCTCGCCATCCCAACGGCCTTCACGGGCATTGGTCTGGATCTCCTTGATCATGGCGTAGGCCTGCTCAAGAACTCCCGCGAACATGCGGTGTGCTGCCTCGTGGTCGGTCGGATCTTCAACCGTTGCTTCGAGCACGGTGTAGCCGTGGCCTTCAAAGATTTTACGAACTTCAGCCGGGTCCTTGCGGGCCAAGACAGTCGGGCCAGCGATCTTGGCACCATTGAGGTGCAGGATCGGCAACACGGCGCCGTCGTGGACCGGGTTGATGAAGGAGATACCCTTCCATGAACCCTCGAGCGGGCCGGTCTCGGCTTCACCGTCACCGACGACCGAGATCGTGAGCAGATCGGGGTTATCCATGACCGCACCGAAGGAGTGCACCAGCGCGTAGCCAAGCTCGCCGCCTTCGTGGATCGAGCCAGGAGTCGTGACCGACACGTGGCTCGGGATACCGCCGGGTGCAGAGAACTGACGGAAGAGGCGCAGCAAGCCAGCCTCATCGTGGGTGACCTTGGGGTACACGTCGGTGTAGGTACCTTCTAGGTAGGACGCTGCTACCAGACCCGGGCCACCGTGGCCAGGTCCAGTGATGTAAATCGCCTGCTGACCGCTATGGCGGATCAAGCGGGAGGCATGGGCATAGATAAAGGTAAGACCAGGGGTGGTTCCCCAGTGGCCAAGAAGTCGTGGCTTGATGTGCTCAGCCTTGAGCGGCTCGTGCAACAACGGATTCGCCATCAAGTAGATCTGGCCAACCGTGAGGTAGTTGTTCGCGCGCCACCAGGCGTCGAGACCAGCGAGTTCGTCTGTAGTCAGTTCAGGTATTGAGGACATACCTCAACGCTAGACGAGGACAGCCTGGGATAACATAAAAATCTGTTACGTCTCGAATGTTGTACGTCCACCCAGACGAGTTGACAAACTCTCATCGATTCCGTCGGCGACTTCAGCCACCGTTTTGACGGCTTGATGTAGGTGTGCCGGAACAAAAGGCATAGCCAGCACCGACATCTGGACAAATACTCGATCACGGATGAGTTCGAAGCGTACGTAACGCGATTCCGAGTTGAGATCGTTGAGTATTTCCATCGCCCGCGAGCGTCCATCGACGTCGTGAACCACAGGGCTAAAGATGAGCACTTCACGGTTATCTGCAGTTGCCCGAATGAAGACCATGGTCGATCCCACTCGAACCGAAAAATCCCCATCGGCATCACGAATGGGATCATGTCCAAATAAGTCGAACAGTTCGCGGCGCACCAACTCCACGAGGTGCTGTGATGAGCCTGGCACCGTGGCTTGAATATCGTCAGGGTCAAAACCCGCCGGAACTTCTATCGGCTTATCAGTCAGAATCTCGGCAAGTTGGCTAGGGGCGAGAAAGACTGGGTGCTGCACGCCATAAACGTCGCGCAAGGCCACGATAGCCCGCTGAACTAAAGCATCACAGCCTTCTTGGGAGGCGACGCTAGAAAAACATGCTGAGGCGCCTGGCTCTGCGACTGGTGCTTCCCAGCCAGAGTCTTCGAGGAGTTGCAATTGCTGTGCACCGAGTTGGTGCTCCTCATCAAGTTGGGCGTTGGTCGCAGCCTCGGCCAAGATCATAGGATCAGCACCATCGTGGCGTGGATCTGACGTTGGCAACAGACTAAACCGGACATATCCTGCGCCACGGTTATCTTCTACCGCATCAATGATGAGATCAGCCGTCTCATCAATAGATGCGACGACTTCGGTGAGGCGCTGCTCAAATTGGAGCCAGGCTTCAGCTATCGAGCGGTCAAGATCAAAATCTGCAGAATCCACGTCGCACAACCTAACATCTGACGATCGCCTCCTGCACCCTTTGACACAAAACCGCTCATAGGTTGTTCCATGTAAGCACTTTCAGTCGATGACGGGACCCGGCCAGGGTGTTCACAGACTTGCTCGATAGTATTCCCCAGTATCTATCTCTTGCACCTGAAAGTAGCGTGACACCATATGACTTGGGGCCTCATGATGACCCTTGTTGGCATGGGAACAGTCTTTCTGCTGCTGGCACTGCTGATGGCGGTGCTCTACCTCGTGGGTATGCTTGATCGCCCCAAGAAGGAAGAGCCCCTCGTCCTCGCCGCAACAGTATCTGCCACCAACGAGCAGCCATCGGTACTCAGCGTTGATGAAATTGCAGCCTTGTCACTTGCCCTCGCCATGGAGGACGACACAGCCGCTACACAACAGCGCACAGCCACCCACACTCGTCGGCCGGGTTCATGGACGAACTCCGGTCGCACCCGTCTCCACAACCACGCACAGAGGATCTAAATCATGCGTCGCTACACAGTTTCTGTCAACGGTCAGGACCACGTCGTTGAGATCGACGATGACATGGTTTCTGTCAACGGTAAAGAGGTGACCGCGAGCATCACCGCTGTCGATCACCAGGCTGCTGGCCCGCAAAACCTGAGTTCAGCCGGTACTGCAGTAGTCCCGGCATCGGATGGGGCTGGCCCCAGTGATCTCAAAGCACCGATGCCTGGTGTCATTCTTGAGGTTCATGCCAAGACCGGCGATCAGGTTCAGCGTGGTGATCTCATTGCCATTCTCGAAGCAATGAAGATGCGC
>JBOFIQ010000250.1:0-1640 GCA_051650245.1 Propionibacteriaceae bacterium
CGGTTGATCTCCTCAAGCGCAGCGTAGAAGTTCTCGCAGAGCTGCTGCTCGGAGAACGACGCCTTGCCAATGATGAGGTGCAAGTTCGCGTGACGATCAACGCGGAACTCGATCTTGCCACCCTTGATTTCGGAGACTGCCTTGGCAACATCCATGGTTACCGTGCCGGTCTTCGGGTTTGGCATGAGTGAACGCGGGCCGAGCACGCGGCCGAGACGGCCGACCTTACCCATGAGATCAGGAGTCGCGACGACAGCGTCGAAGTCGAGGTAACCACCAGCGACCTTCTCGATGAGCTCGTCAGAGCCGACCTCGTCGGCGCCTGCATCGAGAGCTTCCTGAGCCTTCGGTCCCTGAGCAAAGACGAGGACCCGTGCCGTCTTGCCAGTGCCGTTGGGGAGGTTGACCGTGCCACGAACCATCTGGTCCGCCTTACGGGGATCAACACCGAGACGCATGGCGACATCAATAGTCTCGTCGAACTTGGCCGATGCACCCTTCTTGATAAGGGCAATCGCCTCCTCCGGCGTGTACAGCTGAGCCTCGTCGATGTTCTCGGCAGCCTTGTTGTAGGCCTTAGAGCGCTTCATATCTGGTTCCTTCCAGTTGTGGTGCGGGCTGCGCGGCCCTACCACGAATACGTAAGTAAAAAGAGGGAGAGGCTTAGGCCTCGACGTTCACACCCATGGAACGCGCGGTTCCCTCGATGATCTTCATAGCGGCATCCATGTCATTGGCATTGAGATCAGGCATCTTGGTCTCAGCGATCTCACGAACCTGAGCCTTGGTGATGGTGCCGACCTTCTCCTTATGAGGCTTGGCCGAGCCCTTCTGCAGACCGAGGGCCTTCTTGATCATTTCCGGCGCCGGGGGCGTCTTGGTGATGAAGGTGAAGGTGCGATCTTCGTAGATGGTGATCTCGACCGGGATGACGTTTCCACGCATGGCTTCGGTAGCAGCGTTGTACTGCTTCACGAATTCCATCATGTTGACGCCGTGGGGACCGAGAGCGGTACCGACTGGCGGTGCCGGCGTTGCTGCGCCAGCGTTGAGGGCGATCTTGACGATCGCCGATACCTTCTTCTTGGGAGGCATAGGTTTGGGTCCTTTGCTTGATACACCGCCCAGCTTGAGCGGCTTCTTTTCGTTATGTCGAGTTCGGCCTAAATCTTCTTGACCGTACCGAACGCGACCTCCATGGGCGTTTCACGACCCATGAACTCCACCACAACCTTGAGCTTCTTGGAAGCGGTGTTGATCTCTTGGATGGTGGCCTGCATACCGTCGAAAACGCCCTCTTCGAGCTGAACGGTATCGCCGATCTGGTAATCGACGGCTTCCACCTTGCGCTTGACCGGCTTACCTGTGAAGGTCGCCATGGCCTGAGCAATCACCGACGGACCGAGCTGACGCTCGACATCCTCGATGGAAATCGAAATAGGCTGCTGGCCCATGCCCACGAAGCCAGTCACGCTTGGCGTATGACGCACTGCCGACCAGGATTCATCGGTGAGCTCCATACGTACCAGCACGTAGCCCTGGAGACGGTTACGGTTCACCGTCTTCTTCTGGTTACCGCGGATCTCGTCGACCTGCTCCGTGGGGACCACAACCTCGAAGATGTAATCTTCCATGTTGAG
>JBOFIQ010000251.1:0-1958 GCA_051650245.1 Propionibacteriaceae bacterium
CGCCCAGATCACCTGATCTGGGCGCGCAATTGTGGGGTGTGTTATTCAGCCAGGTTAGCGGCGACGAGTGCACCCTGGTAGGCCTTGGTATCGACGTACATCTCATCCTTGATCGGATTACGACGGGTACGAACGACGACCATGATCTCGTAGACCGCGACTGCGATATTGATCGCCAGTGAGATCGCGCTCATCGTGAACAGCGCCGCATTCGAGTGTGACGACTGGATCGAGAACCGCGAGCTGGTGACGAAGGATGGGACCGCCATCGTGAACATCATCCAGAATGCCAATGTGTGGGCACGGTGCTGAAGCCAGGCGCCCTTCTTGATGAAGAAGGCCGGAATGGTGCAGGAAATCAGCAGTGCAGCACCTGCGTAGAACGAGTGATCTCCGACGCAGTTGTAGACGTAGGCGAAGTTCCACACGTCATAGGCGATGATCCAGGGCCAGATCTGGTCAGCCCAAATCATGTCCTTGCTCTTATCGCGCGAGATCTTGATACCGAGCCAGCCCGAGAGCGTCACGATATTGATCAGACCGGCGATACCGTTCATGACGTTCCAGGGGCCGCCATTCATGAACACCCCATCGACCATGCCCTCATAGCCACGGCACTGGAAGTCACGGATGACCGCTTCCAAGATATTGAGCGCCAAAATGAATGCCGGGAACATCAGTGCCCAGCGCTTCGTTTGCAGTGTGGGCAAGTAGCGCAAGGCCATGAAACCGAGGCAGCCTGCTAGTGCTGAGTAGACCTTCACCCAGTGGAACCAGGTACCAGTCGAGGACCCTGGGCCTGCGGTGGTGGGCCAGACGAAGATCGTCAAAATCAACGGAAGAACGACGAAGCACGCGATACCGGCCAGCTTGCTCCGACGCGACAATTCATTTGCAGCAATCAGGGCGCCCAGCACGACGAACCACATCGCGTAGACGTACCATGGTGCCGCCTGATAGAGGAACATGGGACTTCTTTCACAATCAAAAGGTGGCGCGGAGTGCGCTCCATATGGAGCGTAATCCACAAACTAGCCCCGCGGCAAGTACCTGGGGCGCTATTGTGTCCGCGTGGCCCCTGACATAAACCGACGCGAGCAAGGAATGCGCGATAAGACTGAGCGCATCCTGACCGCCGCTGCGAACCTCTTTGACCGCGTTGGCTACAACGCCGCCACGACACATGAGATCGCCACCGTGGCCGATGTCGGTACAGGAACCTTGTTTCGCCTTGGCGGAACGAAAGCCGATCTACTACTCACCATCATGAACTCTCGGTTCCGGGCGCTGCCCGAGCCGACCGGGGCAGAGACACTGGAACAGACGATCCAGCGTCTTATGTCGCCAATCCTCACCCTTGCACTCGATAACCCGGAGAACTTCGCCGCCTACGAGCGCGAGGTCATGTTTGGGACACTCGATAGCGAAGAACGCACTGCCGCCATCGATGGAATCGCCTCTATTGAGACCTCAATTGGCTCTGCCCTGCGCGACGACATTGGTGGGCTACCCTTCGGCATGACGCCACATACTGTTGGGCGCGTTTTTCTCTCGACGGTCTATATCGAGCTGATTCGCCTTGGACTTGGCCGAACCACGCGCGCCGAAATTGAGGCAGGCCTGGCCCAGCGCCTCACGATCATTCGTAGTGGGCTTGCCGCCCAGGTGTAGTAACTTCCTTAGATCTACCAAACACGCCATCAGCCCTTGACTTAAAGTACTTTAAGTTCATTACGGTGTGTACATGAGCACTGAACGGGTCTACAGCATCAAGGATGCGGCGGCGCTTACCGGTCTGCCCGCAAGCACATTGCGCTACTACGAATCCGTCGGCCTCATACCCCCCGTTTCTCGCGGCGAAACCAATGGACACCGCAGTTACTCTGAGTCTGATCTGACCCTCCTACACTGGATCGCTTGCCTTGCCGCAAGCGGACTGTCGGTCGACCATATGCGGC
>JBOFIQ010000252.1:0-1564 GCA_051650245.1 Propionibacteriaceae bacterium
TCACCCGGATCTTGCATGCAGTCCGGGAAGAAGTTCTCCTTACCAAGAGTGCCCCAGAAGACCTCTTTGGGTCAGCCGACGAATATGCGGCCGACTGCATCGGTGAACTCAACATGTCGGACGCCGCCTTCATCGAACCTCACATCACATGGCGCGAATCGCTGCTACTCTCGCTCTGGCTGGCGGCCCTCTTCACTAGCGGTTGTGGAGTCGTCGATCTTATGACGTCAATGACCCGGGATTGGAGCCCCGGAGATGTCATAAAACCGCTATGCCTAGTGATGGCCGGGATGATCTTCACTCACGTATGGGATTGGCTAAGCCATCGGTGCCGTCAGTGGATTTCTGCGATAAGCGCTAGTCTTGCTGCTTTTCCCTTCGTCTTCGCACCAGTAGCCAGTTACCGCGCCGGAGGATGGGGAGTCCATTCAACCCTCTGGTGGTTCGCCCTCGCTGCGGTCTTTGCGCTCATTGCTTTACTCACTGGCCGATTCCTCCCCCCACACTATGCCGCACCCGATCCACGCTGACAGTGACGACGGGTGGTTAGTGCATACAGAAACCGCCATCCTGATGAGTATAAACGTCGTTGTAATCGCTGCACTTACCATCGCTTCTGGGCTAGAACTCTGGTCCGCGATCTTGTTGCTTGGTTTAGCTGTCCTGGGCCTCGTGGCGATGCGGGCGGGATACGCTCTTAGCCGGTCCCGTCGATAAGGTCGAAACCTGGACAGTTACTGCGTACTGCGGATCGACCAAAACATCCAGAGCAGCAGTGAGCATATCTCTCATGAGGTGAGACCTTGCCTCAATATCATGGTGGTATGACTCTGAGAAAACCGTCTCTTGCTCAATAAGATTGTCTGCGACGCTGAGCAGTGCTGTAGCTGGAACATCGAAGTGCTGACTGACGGCGAAGATGGTGGCAGCTTCCATCTCCACGCCCAGATATCCGGCCTCAGACCATTGACAAATATCGTCCCAGGTTTCTCCCAAAAATGCCTGGCACGTCATTGTTGGACCGCGATGAATCATGTATATATCGGGAATTGCGGCAATGAGCCGTAAACTGAGTGCTTCACTGGCAGGGAAAAGGTTATCCCTGGCATCGACGTAGCCGTGGGCAGAGCTTTCTGTCGCATAGCTAGCTGTCGGCACAATCACATCCATACTGTGTTGCCCCTGCGCCAAGCCGCCACAGCTCCCCAGACACAGATTCGCTTTGCTACCAAATAAGCAGGCAAGATGCGCGATCTCACTTAACATCGCGCCACCGTAGCCCACGGAGAACCAGTAGGTCTTGCCATCAAGAGCGAACTCGGCGATATGGGACAGCACCCCTTGATCTGCGAGTCGACGACTCGTCTCACCCCGTTCGGCCAAGACCGTATCAAGAAGCTCATACCGATCGGCATTCGATGCGCCCCACGCAATGAACCCATCAACGCTGTAACCAGCACGTAAACCCAGGTTGTCACGAAGATCATCAGCAGTCAGTTCTCGGTACATAATGCCTAGCCTACCGACGCACCACACCCCGAGACTACTGAAAATGTTGGCATTT
>JBOFIQ010000253.1:0-3176 GCA_051650245.1 Propionibacteriaceae bacterium
GGTGAATGGGGGCGCTTGCCAGGTCGAGGTGTTCTGCACAGCTTCTGATTCACGTAACTGCTCATTGCTGGGCTCGCTGGTCACGCGAGGTTGCGCCGGTTCTGACGTCACAATCTCGGCATCGACGATCGTCTCTACCGGTTCGTGACTAGCGGTGTTCTTGGCCGCCTCAATCCGGCGGGCAGCTTCTGCAGCATCGATCTTGCCTGCAGCAAGAGCATCAAGAATGGGCTTGAGATCAGGAGTACTCATACCTCAACAGTAAGTCCGCTTTGTCATTATCGAAAGCGATATTTACCTATCTGTTAATAAATCAGGGGATTCCCTGATGAGACTGCCGCAGCGATACATTCGGCAAGACCTTGTGCTGCGGCAGGATTATGCTCTGCCAACAACCCAATCGGGGCCAGAAGGTACTGCGCATCGACAGTGATCCGTGGAGTGCGTGGCAACATCCGCCCTGGCGCACTAGCCGACTGCAGAGCATAGGCCAGGAGTTCGTTGCCATGCTCAGGATTTGCGCGCAAAATGCCACCAGAACCGATCACGAGCGACGCCTCCCGAATATCGGTGCCCGTTTGGATCACCACCCGTTTCCCGCCAAGGAACGCAATTTCAGAGAAACCAGCATGACGCTGGAGCGCAACCGCGAGCGCCGTCGTCGCGATGAGATCGTCAAGATCAGCAGTTTCCATGCTCGCCAACACGTCCGAGGTCAAGCCAGCAACCCACGTATCAAGGCGCGCACCCTCAGCAGTATGCGCATCCGGTAAGAACCCCGCTGCCCGACCAGCAGTGACAGTCGTGGGCGCCGACCAGCGCATGCCTAAGTCGCCTTCTACCGTTCGAGTAGCGGGCGAGACACCGACCACATCATCTGCGCCTTCAGGAACTTCTGCAGCGACAACCGAATGGACGTCTGTGGTCGCGCCACCGACATCAACAACGACGACATCCCCGATGATGTCAGCAACAACCTCGACCCCGCGCAGCACAATATCGGGGGTCGCGCCACGCACCATCTGTGCAAAAGCCGGTGAGGCCGATAAGCCCTTACCCCCAATGACATGACGCAGGAACATGTCGCGTACTTGGTTGCGGGCAGGCACTGGATTAAAGGTTCCGATGGCGGGCACCACATTGGCAGCGACTGCATGTGGCGTCATCCCCAGACGAGTAGCCGCACTCCCCGACGCTTGGCAATCCCCCGCGACGATGACAGGAATACCCAGATCAGCCTTACCCAGCACAGTGGCTGAAGCTAAGAGCGTCGCAGGATTTCCGCCGTCTGTCCCGCCCACTAACACGATCAGATCTGGACGCGCCTGTTGCAACGCCGCGAGCTGATGGGACTGTAAACCGCCAGAAAATACCGCAACGACGTGACCGCCTGAACTCAGTGAGACCCGGCGCCCCGCTTCGGACGTCACTAATTCTTCATTGCCGATGACCGCGATCCGCAGCCCGCCACCAGCCGACGAACATGCCAGCGGCGTTAGCGTGTCTACCGCAATCCCTTGATCGCGTAGCGACTGGCGGCAAGCTTCCCACCCGTCGAGCACGTCAGTAGTCAAGGTCGTCGGGTGGCTGGCAATACCCAGTAAGCGCCCGTCGTCGTCGATGGCAGCGACCTTCGTCCAGGTCGAGCCGAAGTCAGCAGTCAGATAACCCACGCCACTACGGTACCGTTGAGCCAGTGATGAGGGTGACAAGGCAGCAGCAGAAGCGGCACACTATGCCGCGAGCAGTCTGGGTACTCACCCTCAATAACTTCTTCATCGCGGTGGGTTTTGGCGTCATGATGCCGGTGTTGCCTGTTTTCGCCCGGAGCTTTCACGTCTCCACGTTCATGGTCAGCTGGATCATCTCAGGGTTTGCGCTCATGCGGATTCTCACAAGCCCGTGGTGTGGCCGACTCATTACTCTGATCGGCGAGAAAGCCTGCCTTGGTATTGGCATCTTCGCTGTAGCAGCCAGCTCAACCGCAGCCGGGCTCGCAACCTCGTTTTGGCAACTCCTGATGTATCGCGGAATCGGCGGTATCGGATCGGCGATCTTCGCCGTCGCAGCCATGACGATGCTCTTGCGCGTTTCCCCTCCCGATGCACGCGGCGCCGCAACTGGCCTTTATCAATCAGGTTTTGTGATCGGTGGCATGGCTGGCCCGGCACTGGGTGGTCTGGTCGCAACGATCTCGATGAGCGCACCCTTCTTCTTCTATTCCTGCACCTTGGTTATTGGTGGCATTTTGGTCTTGCTCCTTATCCCCAGCGACGCCGAAGCCACAACCTCTACCAAAGACACCCGCGGCAGTATGCCGCTACGCGAAGCCTGGGCTGACGCTCGTTACCGCACCGCATGTGTCGCGGGCTTTGCGCAAGGCTGGCAATCGATGGGTGCTCGTTCAGTGCTCTTGGCTCTGATGGTGACCGAAGTACTCCATCGCTCTGCGGCCTGGACTGGTTACGTCTCTGCTGCCGCAGCGGTAGCGCAGGCGCTGTCCTTGACCTATATCGGTCATCTCGTCGATGCTCGTGGGCGCAAACTCATGCTGGGGCTGGGGCTGGCAATCACCTGTGTGATGAATTTCTTTACCCCGCTCACCAGTTCCATCTGGTTACTTATGGCGCTCGTAACGTTGTATGCGCTGGGTGCGAGTTCTATCGGCACCGCGTCGATGGCTGCTGTTGGCGATGTCGCGGGACGCCGTGGCGGAACACCAGTTGCGGTCTTTAGCATGACCCAAGATATTGGTGTCGTTATTGGTCCGCTCGTTGCTGGCTGGATTGCTGATCGCGCTGGTATGTCCTGGGCTTTCTGGGCTGGCTCACTTCTCTTTCTTGCTGCCTTGGCCTATACCATCGTGTCGATGCCTGGCCGCCTAGATAACGTCCCTACTACTGCTACGCCCCTTGCCAAGGAGAACGTATGAGTCCCCGCCCGCTGACTGAGTTGATTGCCCCCGACTGGGCTGAGGCTCTTGCCCCCGTCGAGGAACAAATCCGCGAGTGTGGCGACTTCCTCCGTAGCGAAATTGACGCTGGACGTCGTTATCTTCCGGCTGGCCCACAGATTTTGCGAGCCTTTACCCGCCCAATGGCCGACGTCCGCGTGCTTATCGTAGGGCAAGATCCCTACCCCACTCCCGGGCACCCGGTCGGGCTCTCCTTCTCGGT
>JBOFIQ010000254.1:0-5377 GCA_051650245.1 Propionibacteriaceae bacterium
TAGCACTCGCTGCAAGCTCTGCTCGCGGGCCACCTCAGATACCAGTTGAACCTCGGCAGCAGACAAGTCGATATTGGCCGGCAAGATATCGAGGCCCTCGATATTTGATGGACGCACGACGTCAGCCGGGTCCACCTTGCTATCCATGAGCATCGTGTAAATCGACTGCTCTAGGGTGTGCGGGTTTACCCCAAGACCCACAGAAAGCGAGCCTTGCGGATCAAAATCTACAAGGAGAACCCGCCGACCGGTCTCCACGAGACAGGCACCAAGGTTGATCGTGGTTGTGGTCTTACCCACCCCACCTTTCTGGTTGCACATGGCAATCACCGTTGCCCGCTTTGGGCCAGTCGCAGGGGGCGTGGGGGCGGAAAGCTGTGGCATGACGCGACCTGTAGGGCCGACCTCACCGGGTGGAGTCTGCTGCGCGCCCGTTTCGGGTGCGCGCTGAACTACGAACGTCTGCTCCCGATCATCAAGTGTCGGCTGCTGCGTTTGGTCGCTCACGCGAAGTCCTCTCCCCGGATTAACAATCCGTTGCACCATGTTAGTACGCCCGCGGATGGGACGTACGGTAAACCTCTCGAAGGTGGTCCACGGTTACCAATGTATAGATCTGCGTTGTGGTCACGTTGGCATGACCAAGAAGTTCTTGAACCACCCGGACATCTGCCCCGCCCTCTAACAGGTGGGTAGCACACGAATGGCGCAAGGTATGCGGCGAAATCTCGGCTGTAATGCCAGCTCGATGTGCCGCCCGTTGAAGGATAGCCCACGTGCTTTGGCGCGAGAGCCGTTCACCACGGGTGTTGAGCAATAACGCTGGGCTCCCCTTCGCGCTCAGCGCAGCCCAACCAGGACGTCCACGCACTAGCCAGGCTGATACTGCCTCCCGAGCAAAGCCCCCCAGCGGCACCATCCGTTCTTTTGACCCTTTACCAAACAGCCGTATCCCTGCTTCTGGATCGGTAAGAGCGGCAGCCATATCATCGACGTCGAGCCCCACCACTTCACTCACCCGAGCACCCGTGCCGTAGAGCAATTCCAGTACTGCCCGATCTCGCAATCCCTCAACGGTGCTCAGATCACATGATTCGATAAGCGCCTGCACTTGATCCAGCGGCAATGCTTTGGGTAGCCGTTTCCCCTGAGCAGGGCTAGCGACGTCGGTGGCTGGGTTATCTCGACATAGACCATCAGTGACACAGAATCGATGAAAACCTCGAACCGCCGCTAACGAACGCGCCACGCTAGAGGCTGCGAGCCCTGGATGCTGCTCATCACCATCGGTGAGCGCCCGCGAGAAGGCAGCAATCTGGTCTGGGGTAATACTGTCCACATCATCCCCGCAATGCGGCTCCATGAAAGCGACGTAACGACTCAGATCACGACGATAGCCGCTCAGCGTATGTACCGAGACACCCCGCTCCACTCTGAGCTGATCGAGATAAGCCGCGATAGCACGTTCAAGACCGCGCGACATCGTCATTCTCCTGAGCGTCATAGCCAGGCCACGGCTGTACCGGATCAGCGAAGTCGGCATCCTTGCCACCAAATGCGACATAAGCCAGAACTGCGGCAACAAGCGTCGGACTCGTGAAGTCCCCCGCTCGAATACCCCTGAGCAAGGCATCTAGCGGCACTCGCGCTAGTTCAAGATCGGCTTCTTCATGTTCCTGAACGAAATCTGTCGAGGTAGCTGCTAACCCGCGAGCCAAGAAAACTCTGATATTTTCGCCAGAAGCCCCCGGGCTCGTGTGCATATCAAGAAGTAAGTTCCATCTCGACGCACAGAGCCCCGCTTCCTCGACCAACTCACGCTGCGCCGCGCACAGTGGATCTTCGCCATGATGATCAAGTAATCCAGCAGGTGGCTCAAGTAACCGCATTCGTGCTGGATGACGGTATTGCCGAACTGTCACAACGTTCTCATCATCATCGAGTGCCAATACTGCTACTGCACCTGGATGACGAAGATAGGTGCGCACCATGGCTGAGCCGTCAGGAGTCTCAACCGTGTCGGTCCACACGCGAAAAACAGAAGCGTCCGCATCACAGCGTCGGTCCAGAACTGGCCATAGCTGGGCACGATCAGCGTCTGGATGCACCACTGGTGGGAGATTATGTGCCATCAGATGTGCTTATCTCGCGTCTCGGGCATCCGCCAGAACACGATGGCAGAGAGCACACACAGCACCACGATGAAGCCCATGAAGTAGGCGTAGCTGCCTGCCTGGTAGAGCTTCTCCGACAAGATCGGAGTAAAGCCGCCAAAAATTGCCACAGCAAGGCCATAAGGCAACGAGATTCCTGCTGTGCGAACTTCTACGGGGAACTGTTCGGCCATCATGGCGGCAAGTGATCCTGCGTACGCGGCAAGGAATACTGCACTAATGCTGGGGGCAAGGAGGTAGACAATCGGCCCTACCCCTGGTTTGACCATCATAATCAGCGGGATGAAACTCACCGCGCTGCCTAGAGCGAAGAACACCAACATGGGGCGACGTCCCAGACGATCCGAGAGCTTCCCCGACAACGGCAGCAGCACAGTAAAGACCAGTAAGCCCGCGAGCGCGCCCATCTGAGCCAGTTTTGCTGGCTGCATTTTGCCTCCCACCGTGACCAACTCACCGGTTCGTGCCGACAACATCGTGGGCGCATAAACAAACCAGAACTGCACCAGCGCAGTCCCCGCCGCCACCATCATGACGACTCGAAGTACCTGGCGCGGGTAGCGCGTGACAAGTTCGCGCAACGGGCGTCGAGAAACACGGTCAGCGCTGACCAGATTCGTGTAGGAATCGGTTTCTGCTGCACCTAGCCGCAACCAGAGCCCTACGAGGCCAAGGACTGCTCCTAGCCCAAAGGCGATCCGCCAGCCATAGTGGTGAAGCGCCACTGGATTCATCGTATTGAGCATGACGAGCATCAGCCCTGACGCAAGCAAAGTACCGCCGCCAACGCTGACCTGCTGCCATGCACCGACCGTCGCGCGCTTGTGTGGGTCGGCATGTTCGACCAGATATGCACTTGACGTGCCGAACTCACCCCCGGCAGAGAAACCTTGAAGGCAACGAGCAAGGACGAAGATGACAGGCGCTGCAATCCCGATAGCCGAATAGCTCGGCACCAACGCGGCAATCAAGGAGGCACCCGCCATGAGCACGATCGTGAGCGTCATCCCTGCACGACGTCCATGGCGATCTGCATAGGGACCAAAGAAGATCGCACCAATTGGGCGGAAGAGAAAACCCACCGCAAAGATCGCCAGCGTCGCGAGGAGCGCAGCGGTTTTATCTTGTCTAGGAAAGAACTCAGAAGCAAAAACTGGGGCAAAAAAGCCATAGATGGACCAATCAAACCATTCGACAAAATTTCCGATGGTGCCAGCGATGACCGCTTTTTTACGGACTGCAGGAGGAGTGGACAAGGCCACGGCCATGGTCACGGACTCTTTCTAAGAGACTTTGAGGAACAACGAGTCTATCTCGGGATACTGTTCCATTATGCCTATTGCGACCCTGCCGACCCAGGACCTGCTCACCGCCGTGGGCCAGATTCCCGGTCTTGATCTGTTGCTATGGGATCTGCGCACCCCACCTCCGGTTGCCGACATTGATCTTGTCGTCTGCAATTACCCGCAAACTGCCGATGACCGCCCGGCTTTGTCTTGGCCAGAGCGTATCGGCACAGTCCAAGTGCTCTCCGCGGGTTACGATCACGTCCGCGGTGCGCTTCCCTCGATGGCTCAGCTTGCTAACGGCAAGGGTATTCACACCACAGCTACTGCAGAAGCTGCGCTCTCACTAATGCTGGCGAGCCAGCGAGAATTGCCGCGCATGTTCGCTGCCCAAGAGCACCAGCATTGGGAGTGGAATGATGTGGCCCCGCCAGGGCTTGCTGATCGTCGAGTAGCAATCCTGGGGTATGGCGATATTGGCCATGCCATTGCCCAGCGCCTTGTTGCCTGCGAAGCGCTACCCACCGGTTTTGCTCGTAGCGCTCGCCCTGGTGATGGTCTTGTCGACGCAGTATTGCCGCTATCGGAGTTTTCCAGCCATGCGGACACTTTCGACATCGTGTGCTTGGTCATGCCGCTATCTGAGGCGACCTATCACCTTGTTGATACTGCTTTCTTGGCCCAACTCAAAGATGGCGCGCTCGTGGTCAATGTGGGACGTGGCGGGCTCGTCGATACTGACGCCTTGGTCGCAGAGTTGAGCACCAGACGACTCCGCGCTGCTCTTGACGTCACAGAACCCGAGCCTCTTCCTGATGGACATCCCCTGTGGAATGCCCCTGGTTGTCTCATCTTTCCGCATGTCGGCGGCCATTCTCAGGCGCAATTCCCCCGAGTTCAGCGGTTCCTGTGTGACCAACTTGGCCGGCTCGCCCGCGGCGAGACCCTACGTAACCTCATCACTGATTAAGGAGAAGTCATGACCAACCACCTAGAGCAGTCCATTGATATCGCTGCCACACCCCACGAGCTTTATGCCATGGTCAGCGACGTAACCCGCCACGGCGAATGGAGCGAGCAGACGCGCAGTTGTGAGTGGGCTGATCCGACCCATACTGGCATCGGAGCGGCATTCCTTGGACATAACGAATCAGCCGAACGCGGTGCGTGGACCACGACCTCCGTCGTTGTTACTGCTGAGCCAGATCAACGCTTCGCCTGGCAGGTCGGCGGCGGCGTCGTGATATGGGGCTACACCTTGTCCCCAACGGCGACGGGAACACTTCTCACTCAGACATGGGATCTTGATCGTGATTTCACGATGGAGCTATTTACCCAACGCTACGGAGATGCCACAATCGCTGCCGCTGAGATCGACAAGCGTGAGCACAATGCTAAGACCGGAATCGGTCCGACACTGGCACGAATCAAGGCCCTCGCTGAGCGCTAACCTGCCGCGATAGCGCTCAATAGTTGGGCAGCCTTACCTACCTCTACCCAGAACTTGTCTCTGGTGTTATGTTCGAGGTATAGCGTCACTGCAATGAAGGAGTGCCCCATGTCGAACCAGCCAGTTTCTTCTCCTGCCACGGACTTTGCCGAAGCGATAAACGTCCGACTTGCCCTGCTCGGGCAGCCGATGACGTCAGGTGGAAATGATGCGATTCAGACCACCATCGCCCCCATCATTGCTCGCCAGCGAGAGTTGAACCGTCGCCTTGATGATCAGTACTGCGGTGCGGATCAGCGTATTCAAGATTTCATCACCCGCTATCTTGAGGGCTGTTCGGTTATTCCTCAGCTGCCACGACGCACATTCGTGCTCGATCAGCCTGGCCTGGCTCGAACCTTGTCGCTACCGAAGAACGCCGATGACTATTCCTCGGCACTGTTGAGTTCATATCGCCTTGCCAATGG
>JBOFIQ010000255.1:0-3967 GCA_051650245.1 Propionibacteriaceae bacterium
GGCAATGGCAGCGACAGAGTCCACGAAGAGGATCTGCTTGAGCCGCGGCGGGTTGCCTTCGTCGTCGAGAAGCCCTGCCTGAGCGCCCACTGCTACGACGGTTCCGACCGTGTCAAAGAAGTCCGACAGCAGCAAGGAGAAAGCAATCAACGCCATACCAAAGATCGTCGTTGCACTCAGATGCGCATGCTCGGGGGCATATCCGAAAGGCCAGAACTGGCCCAGCGTGCCGAGATCAGGCATCGAGAAATTTCCCTGCCATGCAGGAACATTGAGCTTCCACCCCGACGGGTTTGCGTCCTTGCCGGGCATGATCATCGGCCCGATCTTGACGATAGCTTCGACGATTGCGGCAAGTACAGTGCCTGTGAGTAGCGCAATCAGCAATGATCCCTTGACGTTGCGGGCGTAGAGAAGCGCACAGATGACCAAAGTGACGACGAAGATCGCCACTGGCCAGCCAGACAAACTACCGCCAACGCCCAACTCCGTCGGTGTTGCACCGCCCTTAGGCGCGCGCACAATACCGCCGTCCCACAAACCGATGAAGGCGATGAATAGACCAATTCCCACGGAGATAGCAGCACGTAGCGGGGCTGGCACTGCACGGAAAACCGCTTCGCGGAAACCTGTCAGCACCAACGCGGTGATGACAAGACCTTCGAGCACGATGAGGGTCATCGTCTGAGGCCATGACATTTGCGGCGCAATCACATAGGCAGCAAGCGCATTGATTCCCAGACCAGTAGCCAGAGCCATCGGGAACTTGCCATAGATTCCCATGAAGGTCGACATCAGGAACGCAATGAGAGCGGTACCCGCAGCAACCATGGCCATGGTGATGCCAATATTTTTCGGATCAGCGATCGGTAGCCCCGAGATGAGGCGGCCATACTTATCCGGTGTAGTTCCAAGAATGATGGGGTTAAGCGCGAGGATGTAGGCCATCGTGAAGAAGGTGACGATACCGCCACGAACCTCACGACCCACAGTGGAGCCGCGCTTGGTGATCTCAAAAAAACGATCAAGACCCGAAATGGGCGCAGAAGATGAGGCTCCGGGACGAACCGGAGTCGATGAGGGGGATGCCATGGACAGAAGTTTACGGGTAGATACCTTCAGCTGTGACGAGTGGGGGCAAAGCCCTATAGATCAATCGAACAACGAATTATCTAGGTTGACCGTATCCCAAACCGGCAGCCCTAGTTCCACTCCACGTTCTGCTGCGACGACATCGGAATGTCCACCACAGCCGTGATCTACGGCCACAACCTGACCATCGGTTGTCACATAGACGTTGGTACATGCCCCGAAAAGCGCACCCAACTTACCTTGTAAGCGCACGAAAAAACCACAGACCGCGCATGGGGCTGGCGCTTGACGAGCCATCGGTGATTCTGGGCCATGCTCACCCGCAAGCCAACGCTCAGCAGTTTCGCCACGCCCAAAATCTGAGAGCACACGCTCCCGACCAAGACCCAACTCCGCAGCGACTGCACGCTCAATTGACGCATCGACTGGATCACTATCACCAGCATGCTCGCCACCGGTAAAACCAGGGTCTAAGCGGGGGTCATTATCCGCAGATGGAAGCAAAACCCCTGGCCCAAGATCACCAGGTTCAATGCGCTCCTCCCACGGCACCCACGCCGGAGCCAGATGTGCAGCCGCACCAGGAAGCATGACCACCTCATTGACGGTCACCTCCTTGGCCCGAGAAGCCCGAACCACGGTCACTGACCATATCCACCCGGCGTAGCCCTCATGCTCAACCGCAAAGGTATGGGTCGCGACACGCTCGCCCTCGGCGATAACGCCGAGGTGCTCACCCACGCCAAAAACGCTCGCCGCAGCTACTGCAGCGGCTCGTGCCGTATCAACAGCAGCAGCGCAGGCTGCATCGATCTTGGCTGATTTGGGAGCCTTTTTAGTCTCCACCATCAGAGTTCAAGCTCGTCAGCAACCGCACGTAGAACCGTCGCAACCTTGGTCGATGTCTTCGCATCGGGGTAATGATTCTTGCGGTAGCCGTTGCCGATCCCGTCGAGCATCTTGATGAGATCCTCAACAATCGTTGCCATCTGCTCTGTGGGCTTACGGTGCTGCTTTGATAGCGACGGTGGCAATTCCACCAACATCACCTGCAGCGCCTGCTCACCCTTTGCGGTATCAATGACGCCGAACTCGACCTTCTGGCCAGACTTCAGACTCGCCACGCCCGGGGGAAGAGCATTAGCGCGCACAAAGACATCACCGCCACCTTCTTTAGCGATGAAACCGAATCCCTTATCGGCGTCATAAAAACGAACCTTGCCAGTGGGCACGCGATCCTCCTGTATGTCCAATAGCGACAGCCTAGTCAAGCATGAACGAAATCTCCATTGCTTTAAGTCCCTACACTAGACCTATGGCGACATGGCTTGATGGACCAGAGTACGCACCCACGGTACGCCCTGGGGGCTTTCTCGCTGCATCTGTACCGGAGCTTGATTCTCCAGCACCCCAACACACGATGATCTATGAGGCGCCGATACAGCCTCCATCGGTCTTTGTTGCCCCGCACGTAGCGCCGCTGGAACACCACGCAGCGCCCCCTGCACGTCAAGCTCGTAACCCCCAGGAACAATTTGACGTCGGCCAGCTCAAACTCGCGACTGGATCATGGAGCTTCGGCGTTATTGCCCGCGACCCACGAGCACCATTCCAGCTCCAAGGACGCGACGCTTTTACTCATACAGCCGCCCCCATCGCTCTACCTGCCCCTGCACTTGCGCCTACTGAGCCAGCAGCAAATCCCGGGTGGTTCGTGCCCCAAAACCTTCCCGATCCAGCACGATTGACCTGGAAGGATTGGTACAGCGCGATGACCCCAGCCTTATTCTTCGCTCTTGCGATTGGGTGCCTGCCAGTACCGACAGCGCCCGTCGCTCTCGTCACTGCAGCCTGGTGTGCCACGCGGTTACGTTATCGACGAACTCGCGCTTTGATCGTGATGGGGTCCTTGCTCGCTACTGCGCTGCTCTATTGTTTCCTCGCCCTCGTCCCTGATGGGCAGCGGTTCGCCGCCTTCTGGGAAGGCTTAACCCACGCTTGCGCATGGTTCAATGGCGTTGGCTTGGCACTCATCGCCAGCTCAACCTATTTCGCTTTGTGCGCCCGAGATATTCCAGAATCTCCAAGCCCTGATACCGAGTAAAACTTCCACGCTCTACTTGCCAGCGCTCATCTGGCAGGCCTATTCTTGATCCCCCCACTTTCGGGGTTGCTACCGCAATCGGTATGAGCGTCGATTCCCCTGTGCCGCGCCAACAGGACAGCACAGAAGGGGACCCAATGGATACCGTTTTAGCCCACGAGCAAGCCCACCTTGCAGCTTCGCGCGCCGCGCTCAATGCCATGCACGAGGCTGTTGTCGATATTGAGAGTATCGGCGTTGCCGGACTTGGCGATCACTACAGCGCGCAGATCCTCAAACAGCATTTTTATCGACGCAAGCAGGCTCTGGCCGACGATCCCAACGTCGCACTCTTTTTTGGCCGTCTCGATTATCAAGCTGCGCTCGGTGCTGAGCTAGATGAGACGCTCTACATCGGACGTCGCCACGTCACTGGAGAGCTTGGCGGAGAACCGCTCGTCACGGACTGGCGTGCGCCGATGTCACTGCCCTTCTATCGCGCGACCCCACTCGACCCCATGGGATGTTCGCTACGTCGCCGCTTTGGTTTCCATCGTGGCGAACTCACCGCCTACGAAGACGAGCCGCTCGCAGGTACTGCCGTTGCTACGACGTCGAGCGCCTTGCTCCAAGACGACATTGAAAAACCCCGTACTGGGCCCATGCGCGACATCGTCGCCACCATCCAGCCAGAACAAGATCTACTTGTCCGCGCTGCTTTGGAAGAATCTCGTTGCATTCAAGGCGCTCCGGGAACTGGTAAGACTGCTGTTGGTCTACACCGTGCGGCGT
>JBOFIQ010000256.1:0-5841 GCA_051650245.1 Propionibacteriaceae bacterium
CCGCTACTATCTGCAGTTAGATATGCCGTTCCGACGTTCAATCAAGGTGTTGAGAGTCTTCATCGCCTCGTCAGCGCCATTGATAGTAATGAGGAAATCTGGCGCACCGACACGCTGGATACGTAGTGCTGAGCCAGCAGCTGTTATGATGCCGCCTTCACCCTTAGTGTTGACGCGATAGCCCCAACCTCCGAAATCTGTGAAAGGGGAGATCTCTTGTGTGCTGCCAACCTCAATTTGTGCCAAGGGAATGTGAACAAAGGTGATCCCTAACGCCCGGCCTCGTACTCCCTTGGCATCAACGATGATGCGCATCTTCATTGTTGACAGCAGGGTTACATCAGCAATCAGCAAGATGAGGAGAAATAGGCTAGTTTCCCACGAGCCGAGCATGATGAAGTAGCTACCCATTGCGATAAGGACTGCAATTCCGCTGCCTACGACAATTGCTGCTACCCGTGCGATTCGGGTCCGTCCTGACCATGCCACGCGGATTTCGTCGGTCACTGCCAATCTCGGCGCATCGTTAGAGAGCGTAATGATGGCTTTTTCCAACGATGGCGGCTGTCGTAGGAGCGCAAAGGTGCCGATTCCGATAGCCATTGCAAGTAGTAGCGCCACCGGGAGACTGGCCATGGGGTTATCACTAAAGGGCGCACGCGGATGCTGCATGAGTGTGGAACCACCCGAAATTGCTGCAAGGAAGAAAGACATTCCAGTTGCCAGTGCGCCCGTCATTGCGCGCTGTTTGACGAGGATTCCTAATCCCAGAAAGAAAACGCCAATAAGTGGTGTTACTGCCGCGAAGATGGCAGCATTTTGAGGAGTTGTCCACCCATCGGGTTTGCCAGCGGCATCCCAGTGTTGTGCGATGCGTGCGGGCAATTCATTGCGCATAACCCAGATAGGCAAGGATGTAAGGCCGGCAAAGGCTATCGCGGCGACGATAGGGAGCCAGATTGCGCGGGTAGCGCGGCGTTCGCTCACGGTTTTCATGCCCATTCTCCTTGAGAAATACGTCGACCAACTTCAGCGGCATCAATGCCATGGTGTAGTGCGCGGCTCAGTAATTCTTTGGCCAGAATTAAGAGTTCTGCATCTGCGGATTGCTCGGCGGCAATAATCGCGCCACGTCCGCGACGAAGTTCGATAAGTCCTTCATCTCGCAGCATTTGATAGGCCTTGAGGACGGTGTGGATATTGATATCCAGCGATTCGGCAACATCGCGGGCTGCGGGCAAGCGGTCGCCTTTGACGACCTCACCTGAGCTGATAGCGCCACGAACGGTAGCCGCCACTTGCTCAAACAGCGGCGTAGGGGATGTGAGATCGACCAACCACAACATAGTTCTATATTAACTAGAACAACTGTCTTTGTCTAGGGTTGTCGTTCTGAGACAGGTAAGCACCCTTTTAGCTAGCGATAGATGTGCCAGATGTCGTCTCCGGCGAATCCGCATGAGCGGTAGAGATGTTCGGGGCTAGATTCGTTATCGGTATCAGCGACCCCATATCCGATAAGAGCTTCGGAGCCAAAGACTCCGATCCATAGTTCGGGGTCATGAACCGGCCTACGCGCCCATGCTGCGACCTCAGGGGCAGAAGCTCGGATCTCGGGATAGCTTGCGGTGATCAAGGCAGAGATTGCTGCGGCATCATGAGCCGGAGCGGGGTTCCTTATGACACATTCATCGCTGAGTTTGCTATCGGGGATATGGCTCAGGTCGTGGACGGGTTTGAAAAATCGTTCAGGTGGCTGGTTTCGTCCTGAATCATCGTGATGGTGCAGAACTGAGACAGAATCAGGGATCTTTGTTGTTGCCGTTTTCCACCACGAAAGCGCTGAGGCCCGTCCGGGGGCTTAGTGATAGCGAGCAAGCGTGAGGGGCATGAAGACATTATATGAGTGGCGAACGCGGGCATGGCAGTCTTATTTGCTTGTCCATGTGTGGAAGACAGTAATAGCCTTAGCGCATGATTACCCATGGTGTTGATATGGATCGTGGACAGGTATTAGCTTTCATCGCGGCTCAACAAGAAAGCCTGATAACGGCGTCGGCTTTCCTTGGCAGAATAGATCAAGATCTTGAGGCTGATCTGGAAGGGCTAGATCAACCGTGGTTAGAAACGCTGAGAGTTTGCTGCAATGACTCTGGACAGATCACTGGTGCTGCCTGTGTGGAATGGGATGAAGAGGTCGATTCCAGCTGGATTTATGGCCCATGGTGTACAGAAGAAACATGGCAGAATGACGCGCCCGGACTTATCACTGTCATGCTGGAGCAGGCCTCCGTCTCGCGGCACAGTTTCTATGGTGCAGTCCAGAATGTTCGGTTCGCTGCCCTTGCAGAGAAACTGGGGTGGCACCCATCGTGTATCAACTATGAAATGGCTATCGCGAGGCAAGCTCTAGCCCAGCCTGCCGATGATGTACACATTGCGACACCCAATGATTGTGAATCATTGACCGATTTACACCACAAAACATTCCCCAAGGCATACGCCAATGCAACGCAGCTTCTCGATAAGGCAGGTGCCTACACCACGTTGGTTTTACGCGATGGAAATCGCATTGTGGGCTACATTACGGGTAAAGAGGATGGGGGAGATGCCTACGTCGATTTTCTTGCTGTGGATGAGAATCTTCGGCGGCAAGGAGTAGGCACAAAATTGCTCAGTACTTTTGCGGCAATGGTTCCTGGTGATCGCGTTCGGCTTACCTGCAGCGAAAAAGATACGGATGCGCTCCTGCTCTATCGCGCGCTTGGGTTTGAGGAGCTTTCGATGACGCGCAGTTACAATCTCACGCTGCATCGTTGAGGGACGCGCGGGGCGGACGTCATCGCAACAGGCCCGCTTGGGGCGCATCGAGAAATAATGGCGCTATTCCAGATCACTGCAAATATGCTTGCCGCTGCTAAACCAGATACTCTGCTAAATCCCTTCCTGTCTTTCCCTCGTGGTCGGGAGGTGATCGCGGAAGCAATCAACGCAAAGCATTTCGCGTGGTATGCATTCAAGATGGCACTTCTGCCTGTGCAGCAGGCAGAAGTTGCATGGACATCGAGGCCATAAACGTCGCAGTAGATGGGGTTGATCTTGGGTGATATACCCTATAGATTCTCTGCCATGACAGAAATGGCTTCGCCTATCGAGCAGCGCTTATCGGCAGTGGCAGACGTACGTAACTTTGGCACCGTCGATGCAGTAGTTCCAATAGATAGTAGTGAAGATACGCGGACTCAGATATTTGGTGGGGCCTGCCTCTTCCTCGCCGCTCTGGTGCTTGCCTTGATCATGGGGGGAGCATTTTCGGATGGAAGTCGTATCCGCCTAAAAGCTGTCCTTATCGCTGTCGTCGGTGTTCCACTTGGCCTTTGGATGTGTATTGATGGGCTGCGGGCGAAAGCACGCGGGGCTTTGCATCTAGGACTTGCTCAGCGAGGTGCTGTGGGAGTCTATGCCAAGGGAAAGAGCCAGCTAGATTTCCCTTACGACACCACCGATGTGACTCTTGACGTTGATGGGGATGAAAAATCGGATCTGAGAATAAAGCTCAAAGCTACGCGTAGCGTTGAGATTCCAGTAAAAACCGACGCCCAGTTCCATGCTGCCGAACAGATTCTAGAGCGCTTTCAGAAAGGGCCCGAGCAGCTTGATGCGCTTAGGGGAATCTGGGCAGCCAGGCATTCGTAAAACTATGTTGAGGAGGCATAGTGATTGGCAATAGATTGAACTCGTGAGTTCTGATAAGTCTATTTTGATCTGTCCCAATCTTTACCTTCGTCTTGCTGGACGAGCGTTGCGAGAGATGGCGCGGGTATCCCCGGTGAAGTTTTGCATGTATGTGCTGCTGGAGCTGATCGTAGCGTTGATACCTGCTCTGCAGGTCTGGGCTGTCAGGCTATTGACCAATGAGCTTGCTGGTAGCGCCGTGCGAGGTCGCCTCGTCATCTATGTCCTTGCAGTGTCCGCTGCTATTGGTCTCAATGTCTGTATGGTCAATATCACATGGCACTTTTCCCGGATGGCGATCCGCGAAACGCAGTTGTGGCTGAAAACGCGTGTCAATGAGTCGCTAGGGTCAATGACGCCGCCTGAAATTGCCCAATCGAGCAATGCTGAAGCTGCTCGATTGGCCCACGACGTATTTGCTGAGCACGGCGGATACTATGCGCGTAACGTGATCGCAACCATCCAAGGTGGAATCACTCTTATTTTCCTTTTTGTGTCATTGCTGCCGATCAGCGTATGGAGCGCAGCGATTCTCATGGGTTCGATGGTGGTATCGATCCCGTTCATGGCCCAGATCGCCAAGTTAGAGGGACGGGCATATCCACAAATGAGCAATCACCGTCGATATGCCGATTATTATTCCGATCAACTCATCTACCAGCGCACAGCGGCAGAACTGGTGTCACTGGGGTCAGCGGGCCGCGTAGTACAGATGGCAGATCGTGAGTTTGCTCATGCCATACGACTTGGTAATAAGCTCGGTATGCGCTCGACGATGTGGCAAATCATTTCGGGGCTAGTCTCTGCTGTATTGGCTGGCGTGGCAGTATGGCTGGCCGCAACGAGTTCGTCTGCTGGTATTGGTGGTGCGGCAGCAGGTGTGATGGCTGTTATTTCAGGTGCATGCCAAGCCTCCAATGCTGCTGAAGCGCTCGGTATGTTCATGACGGCGACAGGTCCTATCCATGCGGCTTATCGCTTCATTGATGCCCGAAAAGATCGGGCACCGAGTACCGTCATTCCCATTGATGTCATGCGCCTAGAAGCTCGCAATATTGGATATACCTATACAGGTTCGGATCGCCCTGCGCTTGTTGATGCAAGCGTTTGCGTTGAACGGGGCGAAATCATTGCATTCGTTGGTCTCAATGGAGCCGGAAAGACAACGCTGATCAACTGTCTGGCTGGGCTCGTTCCGCCTTCGCAAGGGCAGGTCTTAGTCGATGGTAAGCCGCTAGCTTCGTTTAGCGATGGGGAGCGGCTTGGGGCTATCACGATGCTCACCCAAGAGTTTGGTCGCTACGAGTTCACGGTTCGAGAAAATGTCAGTCTCGGAAGTCCCACGGGTGATGTTAGCGATGACGAAATTTGGGCAGCACTGGCAGTAGCAAAAGCTGACAACTTTGTTCGTCAGCTTCCTCACGGATTAGATACGCAGTTGGGGCAGCAATGGGATGGCGTCGGCTTATCCGGCGGGCAATGGCAGCGTTTGGCACTTGCTCGAATTGCGCTACGCAATGCTCCGATCTGGCTTCTCGATGAACCAACTTCTGCCGTCGACGCCGTGACAGAAGAACAGATTTTTGCTGATCTTGCGAGTGATAAGCAGGATCGAATCACCATTATCGTGTCGCATCGGGCGTGGACCTTGCGCAATGTTGATCGCATCTATGTGATTGCGGGTGGGCGGATTGTTGAGAGCGGTAGCTACGACGATCTGGCCAATGCGGGGGGAGCCTTCGCGGAGATGTTCGCTTTCCAGTCAGAAACCCAGCAAAGCCCCAGCGAGATCGTCTGATAGCGCCCCTCCGCAAACGCTGCACTTATCGTCATCCGCTGCAGAAATAACTGCAGCGGATGACGATGTGTGCAGCGTTTGTGACAACCGCCGACGGGTATTCCAGCAGACGGTTCTCTGCTCTAGGTGATGGGTGCTGGCTGACGGATGGTGTGACCACTGGCAGGGGTGCGATGGGTCTCTGGTCTAGATGGTTGGGGTTGCTGGGCTGGGGTTTGGGGTGATTTCATGGTTTTTAAGTTTGCGAACTTGCATAAGTTGTATGGAGTGGGTCTAGATTTTTCAGGAATCTATGGGTAAGAATGTTC
>JBOFIQ010000257.1:0-5823 GCA_051650245.1 Propionibacteriaceae bacterium
ATCTCGGTGCCATCCTTGAGCGTTTCAATACGTCGAACATCAAGACGAACTGAGGAGTAGAACTTCAAGGCCCGACCACCAGTCGTGGTTTCGGGAGAACCGAACATCACGCCGATCTTCTCACGCAACTGGTTGATGAAGATGGCTGTCGTGTTCGAGGAGTTCAAGGCACCCGTCATCTTGCGCAGCGCCTGGCTCATCAAACGAGCTTGGAGGCCGACGTGTGAATCGCCCATTTCGCCTTCAATTTCAGCGCGCGGGGTAAGCGCAGCGACCGAGTCGATCACGATAAGGCTCAGCGCGCCCGAGCGGACCAGCATGTCAGCGATTTCAAGCGCCTGCTCGCCGTTATCTGGCTGCGACACGATCAGTGCCTCAATATCAACGCCCAGTTTGGCTGCATAGTCAGGGTCGAGAGCATGTTCTGCGTCAATAAAGGCACAGATGCCGCCACCCTTCTGAGCATTTGCGATGGCATGCAGCGCAACGGTGGTCTTGCCCGAAGATTCCGGACCATAGATCTCCACGACGCGGCCACGGGGCAAACCGCCAACACCAAGTGCCATATCGAGTGCAACAGAACCCGTGGGAATAACCTCAATCGGTTGCCGCGATTCTGCGCCCATGCGCATCACTGCGCCCTTGCCATGCTGCTTCTCAATCTGAGCGAGCGCGGCTTCGAGCGCCTTCTCGCGATCTGCTACTGCCACGGGATTTCCTTTCGATGGGGATCAACAACCACAACATTAATCAGCACCACTGACAATTCAGTGACAGCGCCGCTTCCTTGTGGATAGTGCTCCTTGCGGATGCCGATGTGGATAACTTAGTCGAACAGGTGTTCGAAGTCGAGCGACACGCCGCTACCGCTCCTGGAGTGGAAGTTCGAGGTATTCCCAGCATGCAAGCCAGATCTTTTTGAATGGCACCCGCGCAGCCAGCGCCTCACACACGGTCAGCCCACCTAACTGCGTGATCGCTTGTGTTTGCGCCCAACTCGTCACATAGGACGATCCCAGAGCCAGTTCCAGGCGACGCCACAATTCCGATTCACGCATAATCACCTAGGGTACTTGCTCGGTAGCTACTACCGCGCATGCACCAGCTCTTAGGCGGCAACTGTGATCGATTCAATCCCCAGCTCAACGAACTGTAGTCGCTCAACAACACGCGCCAAGACCTCAGCCAGGCTGACCCCAAGAGCAGCACAAATCGCCGCGAGAAACTCCGACGACGGTTCTTTCACGCCACGTTCAATCTCAGAGATATAGCCCGCCGACACGACTGCTTGGCGCGAAAGCTCGCGCAAGGAGAGCCCATGAGCCATCCGCAATGACCGGAGTTCATCTCCGATGAGCACGCGCAGCAGCGGCACCTCAGCGTGTGTAAACGGTGAACTAAGGCGTGCTGCGGGAAGCTGCTGGATCGTCATAGGAACTCTACTTTACCGCGTCCAGCAGCAAGAAACGAGAAGTTTTCATTGCGGTCATAGATACTGCTCAGCAAGATCTAATACTGCCGTCACGGTTCGGCCCCGAACCTCACTGCGACCAAGATCGCCCAGCTCTAGCAACCGAGTAATCGTGCCATGCGGACCCGCGACTGCAATCCACACCGTGCCAGCCAGAATCCCCTCATAGGATCCGGGACCAGCAATACCCGTCGTTGCACAGCACCAAGTAACGCCCAAAGATCGACGCCCGCCCTCTGCCATCGCCTGTGCTGTTGCTTGGGTAACAACACCAGCCGCAGCAACCTCAGCCGGAACACCGGCTAATGCGACTTTAAGCTCTGTGGCATATGTCACGAGACCACCACGAAAGACTGTTGATGCCCCCGGGACCTCGGTAATCGCTGCAGCCACAAGCCCCGCCGTAAGTGACTCAACTGTGCCTAACGTCTCTGCCCGCTCAGCGAGCCGAGCGATGAGCTCGGTGTGACTCACGCGCCCTGGCCGTGCTCAGCTATGTAACGCTGGCGCATACCAGCGGCTTCTTTGAGGTAGACGAAACCGGTCACGATGGTCAAGATGAAGGCAATCCCCATGCAGATCCAGCCTGGCCAACGCCATGCTCCGGTAATCGGTAGCAGCATGAGGACCAGAGCCAAGGACTGCATCGCCGTTTTGGCCTTGCCACCCTTATTAGCCGCCATCACTCCATACTTCTTGATCTGGAACCGCAAGGCGGTGATACCCCACTCGCGCACCAAGATGATGATGGTCACCCACCACCACAGCTCCCCGATGATCGACAAGCCGATAAAAGCCATCCCGGTGAGCGCCTTATCGGCAATGGGATCAGCAAGCTTGCCGAAAGTCGTCACCAAGTTGTATTTGCGAGCGATCTTGCCATCAGCAAAATCAGTAGCAATGGCCACAGCAAAAATGATCGTCGCCCAGATCCGCCATTGCGGGTTATGCGGCTGAGCTAACAGCACCCACGCAAACAGCGGAACGAAAAGGATACGAATGACTGTTAAGACATTCGGCACATTGAGGTTAGAGACCTTCTGCTGGGTCATTTATTTCACCTTCGCGATGAGATCGATCCCGTCAGCGTCAACGACGACTGCACGAATGATATCGCCAACCTGAGCATCCTCAGCATCGACGAGGACCACGGTACCGTCGACCTCTGGCCCTTGGTGTCCGGCGCGCCCGATAACCCCGTCATCAATTGATTCCACGAGTACATCAACGGTCTCACAGATACGCTCCAGCGCCCGCTCAGCACAGAGCAATTCTGCGAGATCAGAGACCTCGTCATAGCGATGCTGAATGACATCAGGGTCAAGGTGCCCGTCAAGGAGCGCACCTTCGGTATTTTCCTCGTCAGAGTACGCAAAGACACCAATCGCATCTAAGCGTGCATCCGCCATGAAGGACTTCAGGATCTCAATATCATCGTCAGTTTCGCCGGGGAAACCTACGATGAAGTTCGAGCGAATACCGACATAGGGATTGAGCTCTCGGATTTGAGCGATAAGAGTCAAGAAGTTTTGTGCGTCACCAAAACGCCGCATCCGACGTAGCAGCGGACCCGAGGCATGCTGGAAGGACAGATCAAAATACGGCGCGACCTTCGCCGTCGATAGCATCGTGTGAATCAGCGTTGGACGTACCTCAGCCGGTTGCAGGTAGGACACCCGGATCCATGACAGATCGTCAATAGCGGCAAGCTCTGGCAGAATCCGCTCCAGCGCCTGTAGATCACCGAGATCTTTGCCGTAGCTCGACGTATTCTCACTGACAAGGAATGCTTCGCGAACCCCATGTTGTGCCAACCAGTTCGTCTCTTCCACCACCTCATGGCGCTCACGCGATAGGTAAGCGCCACGGAAACGCGGAATAGCGCAGAAGGCGCAACGGCGATCACAGCCCGAGGCCAACTTGATCGGAGCCGATGGCGCATTACTGAGCCGACGTCTGGTGATCTGCCCACCGAATCCAGCAGGCGCACTCCCCTCGATCAGCTCAGAATCACGACGACGAACTGGAGCAATCGGCAGCAGCGTTCGGCGATCAACTGGGGTATGGGATTGTGGCGCATGCCCGCTCAAAATAGCCCCGACCTTGCTCGCGATATCAGCATAGGAATCAAAACCTAAAACCGCGTCGGCTTCCGGGAGCTGATCGGCTAGTTCCTTGCCGTAGCGTTCGGCCATACATCCAACCGCGATGACGGCTTTGGTTTTGCCCTGATCTTTGAGATCAGACGCGGCCAGCACCTCGTCAATGGAGTCTTTCTTGGCCTGCTCAATGAAACCGCAGGTATTGACCAGAACTGCCTCAGCTTCGGCAGGGTCAGCAACAAGGCGGAAGCCGCCTTGTTCTAGGCGACCAGCAAGTTCTTCAGAGTCAACCTCGTTGCGGGCACAGCCAAGCGAGACGATGTGGACAGGGGTAAGTTGTTCAGTCATAGCCCCTCTATTATCTCGCAGATTTTCCTTGCGATATTCCACCCGCTCTTTACCCTGCTCAGATCAGCGCGCCAACTCAATTTTTAGATCATCAATAATCTTGTCTGGCGTGACGAACGGGGCGTACCGCTTGACGACCTGTCCTTGCCGATTAATGAGGAACTTCGTGAAGTTCCATTTGATGGCATTGACGAATTTTCCACCGGTTTCTTGCCGCAACCACGCAAAGAGCGGATGGACTCCCGCGCCATTGACGTCGATTGCCTGGAACATGGGGAAGGTGACGCCGTAGTTCAGGCTGCAAAACTCCATGGTCTTGGCCGGATCATCAAATTCTTGGTTCATGAACTGGGCACAGGGAAAGCCCAAGACGGTGAAACCCTCACCACGATGCTCCTGGTAGAGCTTTTGGAGCGCTTCAAACTGCGGGGTAAAGCCACATGATGAAGCCGTATTCACGATCAAAAGAACGTCACCGGCGAATGTGCTGAGCTCGCACTGCTCACCAGAGATCAAGGTTGCAGAAAAATCGTAAGCACTTGTCATGCCTCCAGCCAACCATATTCGCGGTCGTTACCCAAGAAGACGTTGAGAACACAGCCAAATCGTCAGCGCTTGGAGCGCTGCTCCCATTACGCTGGAACTTATGCAGCAACGACGAGGGGCACAGGCCGCCGCCACCGCACGGCAATTTGCCGGTAGCCTCACTGCGCTAGGCAAACGCGCTATCGCCAAGATCGGCCCCAAGCCCGAGCCAGTTCCAGTCGCCATGTCGATTGAGGAACTCACCGCAGCATGGGAGAACGAGAAAACCAAAGCGCGCGTATTCGATGATGTTGCCATCGTGGCCTTGGGCGGTTCTGCCACTTTTGGTTTAGGTGTTGCCACCCCAGCACAAACCTTTATTTGCCGGGTTTCTGCCGATGTCTCACACGAACTCAATGCTCCGTTACATCTGACGAACCTGGCTCAGCCACAGGCAGCAGCCGAATCCGTCCTTACCGAGCAAATTACACAGCTCACTGCTACCGGCGAGCCTGACCTGGTGGTCTGTTGTCTGGACCCCGATGAACTTGCCACAACTGATGTTGAGCATTACCTCCATACTCTTGATGCCATCGCGCAGGCACTCCCCACCGGTTCGGTTATGGCCGAAATGCCAACAGCCTCGGATCCGGTGCTCAATGAGCTTGGCGCTCAGGTGAACTTACGGCTGCGCCGTATTGCGCGCCAACGCGGGCATATCGTTGCTGCGATTCGAGACATTCAGGGGCTTAATTCGATCTACACCACGCCTGAAGAGATGGCGATTGGGACGAATGCCACTATGGACCACGCGCTCTGGGCTGATGCTATGTGGACCGCAATCTGGGCCTCATCACGTTTCGAGGAACTTCGCTAACTTTTAGCACCCACTGCCCCACTCTCGACGCAGCCCCTAGACACTCAGCGAGAGCGAAAAAGCGAGAATCGCTGCTTAGCCTGATTAGGGGTGACGTCGTGGACCTCAACGAGACGCGGATAGCGACGTCGAATCGCACTATCGAGACGTAAATGGAGCGTTGCGTTGGCTAAATTGCAATGCGAACATGAGCCATTAAGAACCACACTCACGACCCCATCGCTGACATTATCAACAGCGATCGATCCCCCATGTGACTCGATATAGGCATGGAGTTCATCATCAATGATGTCGTGCGCGATAGCGTCCAATACGACATCTGCATTGCGATCAATGTCCCATTGATCGAGTTGATTACAGGCGCTCGCGAGACCCGTTCTGATCGCCGCACCATGCTCACGCCACGATTCATGCTCGGCCAACCAGATCCATACCCCGTAGGGTTCAGTCATCATGTGCGAAATAACACCATCAGCAAGTAGCTGATTAATTGAACCAGG
>JBOFIQ010000258.1:0-2583 GCA_051650245.1 Propionibacteriaceae bacterium
CCGAGGAGCCGCCCGGCAAGTTCGGTATCAAATATGGTCGTGGGTACCATGCCTTCTGCCGCCAGACACGGAAGGTCTTGGGTAGCAGCATGGATGATCCACTCGGCATCGGCAATCGCGTCACCGAGTTCGGCTAGCCCTTGGAAGGCGGTGGGATCAATGAGGAAGGTCCCCGACCCGCTACGACGTAGCTGGATCAGGTAGGCCCGACCGCTATAGCGAAAGCCTTGGGCGCGTTCTGCGTCAATGGCGACGGGACCAGTTCCAGCCTGCAACGAGGCAATGGCTGCCGTAAGTTCTACTTCTGTTGCGATGACCGGGGGGACACCTTCGGCAGGGCTTTCGAGGATCGGTAGTTCGTGCTCGGGAGTTTCGCTGCTCATCGCTTGGCCCATCGAGGATTTGGGAAGGCGACGAGGCCTTCAGGAATTGGCGGTAGATCGCAGACGTAACACACAAGCTGCTGCCACGCGGATAGATGCGCGGTCAAACCTTCGCCGTCGGCATCGAGTAGGGGAGTCCAGGAGGCACGGATCTCCATTTCGCTGCGGGCAGGCTCGTCGGCAATACCGCCAAAGGCTTGGCTGCTGACGAAGGTCACCGTGCCAGCAGCAGCACTATGAGCTGCACCACATTCATCTAAGGCGCTTGTGAGCCACGACCAACCAACACCAGTGAGGTAGGGATCGGTGGCAAGATCAGGCTCAATATCTGCTTTGACGTAGGACACACAGCGGAACTCACCGTCGCCCCAGGCCGGGTTACCAGCCGGATCGTGAAGCAAGATCAAGCGCCCGTTACCTAGCTCTTGCCCGCGAGCATCAACATCGGCGGCAATAGCGACTGAATAGGGCGCGATTCGCTGTGGCGGCGGGATTTCTTCGACGCTGATCTCAGAACGCCACGACATCGCCATCACACTCTCCATCGCTGTCGCGAACCGCGTAGGAAGGGCAGCGAGGGGAGATTTGGTCATGATGTCGAGGCTAGCTGGGGCTAGCCCTGACATCATGGTGCCACGCCGGGCGTCATGGCTGTGTGGGGCTGAAGGTCAGGCAAATTGAGTTGATGCAGAAGCGCTCATCGGTGGGGGTGTCATAGCCTTCGCCGGTAAAAACATGGCCAAGATGGCTATCGCATGTGGCACAGCGAACCTCAGTGCGGGGCTGGCCTGGAATAGTCGTATCGGTGAGGTAGCGGACGCGATCTTGAGCTAGGGGAGCGAAGAATGCGGGCCAACCACAGTGACTATCAAATTTTTCAGTGGAGCCGAAGAGCTCGCTACCGCACCCCTTACAGGAGTAGCTTCCGTGAGACGTCGAATTGGTGAACTCACCGATACCTGGCGCCTCAGTTCCCGCTTCGCGCAAGACGTGGTACTCGAAGGCGGAGAGGCGCTTCTTCCATTCGGCTTCGGTGAGATGAAAAGTCATAGCTCCACTGTGCCATGGCACTCAACTGGGGCGTGCGCTACTCATGCTGGACAGCCTTTCGCTGACGTGCGATGAGTATTCGGGCACACTTAGTACATGGCTATGACCCAGACCTTTGCTGATACTGATGGCTGTGACTACACGGTAGCGATGCAAGACCCCATCACCTCGTTATTGCGTGCTCCGGCTGGGCCGATCACATTGGCAGATTTTGATACCCGTGCCACCACTGGTTTTCCGAGCCAGAAGGGTAAAGCTGCTGCGGCGTCGCTCACGGAGACTATTGCGCCGATCTTGGCACGCCAGCAAGAACAACTCTTTGCCCAAGGCCGAGCCGACCACGGGGCCCGACGGGTTCTGTTGGTGTTACAGGGGATGGACACCTCGGGCAAGGGCGGGGTGATCTCAAACGTTATTGGCATGGTGAATCCCCAAGGGGTGCAGATCACAGCGTTCACATCACCAACCCCAGAAGAACTAGCCCATGACTTCCTCTGGCGGATCAATAACGCCAAGCCCGGCGCAGGCATGATCGGGATTTTTGATCGTTCACATTATGAGGATGTGCTGATCGCACGAGTCAATAATCTCGTGCCTGAGGCGACCTGGCAGGCTCGCTATCAGCAGATCAACGACTGGGAAGCCGCTGTCGTCAATGAAGAAAACACGACCATCATTAAGTGTTTCCTCCATCTGAGCAAAGATGAGCAAAAGCAGCGTCTGGCAAAGCGGCTAGAGAACCCTGCGAAATACTGGAAGTACAACCCCAGCGATCTTGAGGCTCGTGCGCACTGGGACGAGTACCAGACGGCTTACGAGGCAGCGCTGACCAACTGCAATACCGAAGCTGCGCCCTGGTACATCGTTCCTGCAGATCGCAAGTGGTACCGCAACTGGGCTATCGCGGAAATCTTGACCCAAACCCTGGGTGGGCTGGGTCTTGAGTGGCCGCCAGCCCAATATGACGTAGCGGCCGAGCAAGCCCGAGTTGCAGCAAGCTAGCGGGTTTATGCAGCGAGTGCGAGCGAACGCATAGCAGCGACGGCGTAGCTCGACAAAATCTCATCGATGACAGCCTCATCATCTTCGAGAGATCCAGCGACGGCTGCTACCTGCGGTAACGTCTCAAGCGGCTTGAGCTGAGTCGGTA
>JBOFIQ010000259.1:0-1137 GCA_051650245.1 Propionibacteriaceae bacterium
AAGGTTGCGAGATCGTGGATGTCGGTGACGCGGTGCCAAATCCAGGGACGCATGGCAGTAAAGCCATACAGACTGGCGTAATTCGCGACATCGGTCTGGTAGAGCGCAACCATCGGTAGCCCAAGTCGTGCTGCCGCCAGCGCCCCTTTATAGCCGACGAGGAAAGGTGCGGCTAGGTGCACGACGTCGGGCTGGAAATCCTCCAGCAACATTTCGTAAGTAAAACTGGGCGCGAAGGTGAAACGAACCGCCTGGTATCCCGGCATACCAAAGCTTGGGATCACCCGGACCGGGAAGCCATTGACCGTGCTCGGTGTCTCGCGGGTTCCAGGGGCAATCACCATCGCTTCGTGGCCGTTAGCCTCAAGATAATCCAGGGTTCGCAAGATAGAGTTCGTCACACCATTCATATGGGGGAGGAAGCTCTCCGCGATGATCGCCACGCGCACAGTCTCAGTGTAGGGCTTATGTGGCCCGGCTCACGCTTTTGTGGCATGACCGAAGTTATTAACGCATGCTGCAAGCGGCAATCACCAAGGTAGACTTGGTGGGTGCTTCCTACGACTGACATTTTCCGCGTCGTCGTGCCCACGGCCGACGATATGCGCGCGCTGGGCGCGAAACTGGCCCAACTGCTGCGTGCTGGTGACTTTGTGCTGGCTTCGGGCGACTTGGGTGCTGGCAAGACGACGTTCACGCAAGGCCTGGGTGAAGGCCTCGACGTCACCGGCCCAGTGATTTCCCCGACCTTCGTTATTTCTCGGATCCATGCCGCTCGCGGGCAAGGCCCAGATCTGGTTCACGTTGATGCGTACCGTCTCGGTGACTGGGCTGAGGTGGAAGACCTCGATCTCGATGAGTCCTTCCCGACCTCAGTCACGCTCGTGGAATGGGGCGAAACCATTGCCGAATCGCTGTCGGATGACCGCGTTGAAATTAGCATTATCCGTTCGCAAGACCCCGAAGATGAGACGCGCACGGTTGAGTTCATCGGGGTTGGCGAGCGTTGGCTCAACGCTGGATTGGAGACCCTCGTATGACACTCGTTCTTGGTATCGATACTGCAACCTCGGTAAGTGTTGGCCTCTTTGACGGCACAACGACGTCCGTGTTGGTCAATGAGAACACCCGTAAACA
>JBOFIQ010000260.1:0-1864 GCA_051650245.1 Propionibacteriaceae bacterium
GTCGTGGTACTTCAGTTACGATGCGCCAACTTCAGCAGGAGGTTACCCGGGTTGCGCAGTTCCAGATCGATAGCGTCAATGTCTGCGTTCGGGCACATTACACGCCGCTATATTCCCGGCTAGGGAACTACAATCCTGCACTGCTCGATCAGGCCTTCAGTACTGCACCACGCCGACTTTTTGAGTACTGGGGGCATGCCGCTTCATTAATCGACGTGAACCTTGAACCGATGCTGCGCTGGCGGCGTGAGCGGGCCCAGATTGAAGCCTGGGGCATGATGAAGCGGATTCAAGCTGAGCAGCCAGATCTGGTGACGTACGTCTATGAACGGATCTGTGAGCGACCTGCAACTGCTCGCGAATTGCAACAGGAATTGGGCAAAGAGAAATCCCATTGGGGCTGGAACTGGAGTGCGGAGAAAGCGGCCTTGGAATGGCTCTTCTTTACCGGTTCCGTGACCAGCGCTGGGCGCACATCCCAGTTTGAACGGATCTACGACACCACCGAGCGAGCGCTCCCAGCCACAATCGTCGCCACACCAACTCCTGAGCCAGCAGTAGCTATTCGTTCACTCATCAGTACCTCGGCTCGCGCACTGGGCATTGCGACTGATCGCTGCCTTGCTGATTACTTCCGGATTCCGATGAAGCTGGCCCAACCGGCCATCGCTGATCTAATCGACGCTGGTGAGCTCATTCCGACTCAGGTTCAGGGCTGGGATAGGAAGACCTATCGCTGGCATGAGGCGACATGTCCGCGCCATCTCAATGCCAATGCGCTTGTGAGTCCTTTTGATTCACTGGTCTTTGAGCGCCGTCGGTTGGAAGAACTTTTTGGCGTGCGCTACCGCATTGGTATCTATACCCCGAAGGCGCAACGCAGTGAGGGCTACTACGTCTATCTCTTCGTCTGTGATGATGAGATAGCCGCCAGGGTCGATCTGAAAGCAGATCGAGCCCGTGGCGTACTCAGCGTCCAAGGCGCGTGGCGCGACAGCGACCGGCGCGACCTAGTCGAACGACTGGCAGCCGAACTCCACGAGATGGCGCAGTGGCTTGGCCTTGGTGCCATCGACGTCGCGCCAGTAGGGAACCTCGCTGCAGAACTCCAACGCGGTTTAGTGAGTGCTCCGCAAAATCTCGGCTAGCCCGTCACCCTCACGTCGGCAGGTACCAAAACCACCAGTTGCGCCACGAGCAGCCCAGCCCACGACGTACTCCTTGGCTGACTCAGCAACGCGGTTGAACTCGGCTGTGATCGTGCCGTCGGGGTTCATCGGGAGTTCAGTCAGGGGCTGAGTGCGCTGGAATCCAAGTGCAGTGATGACGAGATCAGCCGGGATCACTGTGCCAGCAGGATCATTGATCTCAACTCCGCTGACCTGCTGGGTTCCACGGATCGCGTGGACCTGTGTGTGGAAACGTAAGGTCAAGGTAGCGCGAGGTTTGACGACCTCACGCTGACACACAAGATAGATCAATTCTGCGCTGTTACGCACAGCAGGCGTCACCTCCTTTTCCAGCGGCCAGACGAGGTTTTCGGCCCGGACCTGAATACCGTCAGCATTAATCAAGGCAGGAAGATCGCGGGGCTTGAACTTCACGTCCTCAAGACCACCGCGGATCACCATAGTGATCTGGTGTGGTTGGGTCGCGCGAAGTTCGCCACGAACCGCTGGAGCAAGGTCAAGAGCATCAAGACGTTCTGAGGATTGGGTGAAAATGCGGGCGCAGTCATTGGCTGTGTCGCCAGCGCCAATGACGACGATAGTGGTTGCTCCCGAAACTCGGAGTTGTTCAGCTCCTGGCGTAGCGGTATACCAATGGAACAACTGGGGTGCAGTCACCACGCCTGCGAGGTCTT
>JBOFIQ010000261.1:0-1711 GCA_051650245.1 Propionibacteriaceae bacterium
GAGCGCAAGACGCAGAACCGTGTTGCCGCTCTGTTTAGTGATGCAAATCGCCCTGACTGCCTTGGGTACGATCACCTGGGTGAGTGGAGTAAACGCGACAACAATCGCAGCATCGAGGCAGATTTTTTGCGCAGCAATCTCAAGAGGCGTGGCTATTCCGATGTGCACATTTCTGCTGCACTGCAAAAACTCCTGACCGCCGCCGACTCCACCGGCATCACCCTGTATCAAGCCAATCTGCGAACCTACCAGCTGCTGCGCTATGGTGTACCGGTACAGATTGCAGCCGGGCAGGCGCATGAGACCGTACACCTCATCGATTGGGAAACACCCGGCAACAACGACTTTGGCCTGGCCGAAGAGGTCACTTTGCGAGGCGGCTACGAGCGGCGGCCCGATCTGGTCGTGTACATCAATGGCATCGCCGTCGCCGTCATTGAGTTGAAACGCAGTTCGGTGGAGGTAGCCGACGGTGTTCGTCAGCTCATCACCAACCAGGAAGAGATTTTCAACAAAGGTTTTTTCAGTACGGTGCAGTTGGTGCTAGCGGGAAGCGATTCGCAGGGTTTGCGCTACGGCACCACGGGAACCCCGGAGAAGTTTTTCGTCGAGTGGAAAGATCGCAAGGATAAAGGCGCCACCACATCAGAACCACTCGCAGAGGGTGCGCTGCTAGACAAACCACTGGCACAGATGTTTGACAAGGTGCGCCTGCTGGACCTGATCCGCAATTTCATCATCTTCGATGGCGGGCAAAAGAAGGTGCCTCGCGTCCACCAATACCACGGCGTGAAAGCGGCTCAGGAGCGGGTAAGGCAGCAGGAAGGTGGTGTGATTTGGCACACCCAAGGCAGCGGCAAGAGCATTCTGATGGTGCTGATTGCTAAGTGGCTGCTGGAATTTGACCCGCATGCCCGCGTCTTGGTCATCACTGACCGTGATGAGCTGGACAAGCAGATCGTGGGAGTGATGCGTAATGCAGGCGTGATTGGCGAGGATGCGGCATCGCCGCGCATCACCTCTCGCGCGGAACTGGTTGAAAAGCTAGGGGCAGCCACGCCGCGCCTGATGTGTGCGCTGATCCACAAATTTGATACGACCGACCTGAAGGGCGAGCCTCCGAGGGTGCTTGGTCGTGTATACGTCTTCGTCGATGAATGTCACCGCACGCAAGGCGGCGACATGAACAAGCAGATGAAGCGGTGGCTAAAGAACGCCATCTTCATCGGTTTCACCGGCACGCCTCTGTTGCGCAAAGACAAGCAAACCACCCGCGAGGTTTTCGGCACTTACATCCATACCTACAAGTTTGACGAAGCGGTGGCTGACAAGGTGGTGCTCGACCTGAAATACGAAGCGCGTGATGTGCCGCAGCGACTGACTTCAAAAAAAGCCATCGATGCTTGGTTTGATCAGAAGACCAAGGGGCTCAACAACTTCCAGCGGTCGGTTCTGCGGAAACGTTGGGCAACGATGGAAGAGCTGATGAGTGCCGGTGAGCGTAAACAGCGCATCATTGCCGACATCATCCACGACTTCGGTGTTCAGCCGCGTCTGAATAATGACCGGGGAACAGCCATTCTAGTGGCAGCCTCCATCTACGATGCCTGCCACTACTTCCGTTTGTTCCAGAACACGACGTTTGGCAAGTACTGCGGAATCATTACGTCCTACGAGCCCAATCACAACGCTATTTCGCGCGAGCCCAAGG
>JBOFIQ010000262.1:0-2025 GCA_051650245.1 Propionibacteriaceae bacterium
CCGAGCAGAGTTCGGCGTCCAGTAGTCCTCTCGATACAACACAAAAGATCTGGGTCTGATCGAGAACGATCAGACCCAGATCTGTGATGAATGACGTTAGTCGGCCAGGAGCCGATAGATGTCCTTGCGGGCACTGCCGAGGACGTCACGTACCTTCGCTATCGTATCGACGTCTCCGCCCATGGCGACATGGCGTACTGCGTCATCGAGTTGCTTCATTTCCTGACGAAGCTCAGGAACACCGCGCCCAGGACCAGCGACGCGCTCCCATGGAGCAGCCAACTCTGATGCGTTCTGTTCGCAGTAGTTTTTTCCAGCTTCGGATAGGGCAAATGACTTCTTGCCGTCGATGTCGTTTTCGATGAGCATTCCCTCATCGACGAGGAGACCAAGCGCGGGGTAAATGGAACCAGCGCCTGGCTTCCAGAGCCCTTGCGAGCGTTCAGCGATGGCTTGAATGAGCTGGTACCCGTTCATGGGGCTCTCAGCGATCAAAGCCAAGATGGAGTTTCGGACGTCGCCTCGACGTCCACGCCCTCCACGGCCGTGTCCATGTCCGCCGCCATGACCACCGCGATGGGGTCCATGTCCTTGGCGTCCAGATGGGTTGTGCGGCATATCCGCATTGCGTTGTGGTGCGCCATGACCGGCGCGGGTGAATTCGTGGTTCTTCACTGTTTCTTCCTTACGATATGTTTTCGATATATCGATCGATAGGTCGATAAAAACGCAATGTCAAGAGGACATCGGAAAAATGCAAAAAAGAGGGATTCCCTGATGGGAATCCCTCGTGCGCGGTGGGCGATAGCAGACTCGAACTGCTGACCTCTTCGGTGTGAACGAAGCGCGCTAACCAACTGCGCCAATCGCCCGGCAGGAAGAAAGACTAGCAATCCTTGCGCAGGTTTGCGACTTAAGGTGTCTGCGCGTGTCACACCATGGGCCCCGAAACCAAACCGAGAGACCTGCCACAACCCTGCTACATAAGGGGTGCCCAGCTGCAATACGCCTCTCCCGAGCCGGTTCTGACACAACTTCTCAAGAAATTTCAACGCTGTAATTCGACGTCATCTGCTTTACCCTAGGCAGATCCATCATGCCTTGCCATTCGCGCTTTACTCCACGAGAATCCCCGCACCACAACAGCCCTCAAAGCCCCACTTTTGCGCCGTCAAACCCCAATAATCGCCAACTCGATTTGCCAAGTGCCCCAACTGTCGCGTAAGTTATTCCTCGCACCTGATAAGGAGCCGCAAGGCACCAAGTCAAGAGCATGCGGACGTAGCGCAGTTGGTAGCGCATAACCTTGCCAAGGTTAGGGTCGCGAGTTCGAGTCTCGTCGTCCGCTCGGAGCAAGCCTCTTGCCCAATTCCCTTTGGGTAGGCTTTCTACCACGGTGGAGTGGCCGAGAGGCGAGGCAACGGACTGCAAATCCGTGTACACGGGTTCAAATCCCGTCGCCACCTCGGGCGGCTGGCGCAGTTGGTTAGCGCGCTTCCCTGACACGGAAGAGGTCGGCAGTTCGAGTCTGCCGTCGCCCACCAGATTTAGTCCCCTTCGCATTGCGGAGGGGATTTTTTCATGTCTTTGCTTTGAATCTCGCCCTGCCCCTTGTCAGAAGCCCCCTGAGCAGTGTATAAATGGTACGTACCAGAGGTTGTCCGGATCAGTGAGGTGATCGATCATGACCGCACCAGCACTCCTCCTTGTGAGCCCAAATGTTCCCGAGAGTCTTGCGCTACTGTCGCGACTCCAGGAACACATCCGACGACGACGCCCTTCCTTGATCTGTGCCGCTGCCGATACCGCGCTGGCCTCAGCTGTGGGCATGAAGAAGCTCCTCAGCCCTGAGGTCACCGAAATCGTCTGCGTGCCACTACGCGCTGCCGGGTTCACCCCATCGGCTCCCGCGACTGATCACATTCGCTCATACTTTGCTACCCACAATCCTGATGCCCGGATTTATGACGGCGATGGGCTGGGTGCAGGTTCCTCACTTTTCAATGCCGTAGATCAACAACTCCA
>JBOFIQ010000263.1:0-2446 GCA_051650245.1 Propionibacteriaceae bacterium
CTTGGGCATCCGTGTTCACGGCAATGAACTCGACGCCACGTAGTCCCGCTTCGATCATGCGGTTAACGGCATTAACGCCGCCGCCACCGACACCGACGACCTTAATAACGGCCAGGTAGTTCTGCGATGGGTTCGCCACGATGGTCCTTCTTCGTTGTTGTGGGCTCAGTCCTTGGCACGTAGGGGAAGTTGGCACGGTTAGACCTTTCCCTCAGGTTATGCGTCGAACCTTGTCGGCGCTGAGGGCACGCCCTGTTCTGACAAAGTCTGCCGAAGTAAATCTGGGAGTCTCAACCGTTACTTCAGAGTTGCTCCACAACAGGTGAGCTTTACCTTACTGTGGTGCCACAGGCTAGTACAGCAAGGAGAAACATGGCACCGGCAACCGAATCCGGACTCAAACGGCAACTCAGCGCCCTCGACGTCGCGGTTATGGGTATCGCTGGTGCCCTTGGCACCGGGCTCTTCCTCGGGTCACGCGATGTCCTCGCACTCGCAGGTCCAGCAGCCATGCTCTCGTATGCCTTCACCGCAGCGCTGGTCTTTATCGTGATGATTGCCATGGGTGAGCTCACCGCGGCCCATCCTGAACCTGGTGGTTTTGGTGCTTCTAGCGCTCGCTATTTAGGCATTGCTGGCGGTTTCATCGTGCGCTGGAATATCGCAATCTGCTGCTGCATCGCGGTGGGAGCTGAACTTATCGCCGCCACCGGTTATATCCGAATCTGGCTACCGGGGCTGTCCCCTGTCGCTATCGCAGTGGCATTATCTGCTCTCATCGTGGCGATGAACTTCATGGCGGTGAGCCTCTACGGCAAAGTCGAGACTGTGATGACGATCGTGAAGGTAGCCGTCGTTGTGATCTTTATTCTCCTTGGCGTATGCATCATCACCAGCCGCCAGATTCACGGCGCCCAGCCGCTGTCTAATCTCACGACTGGTGGCGGCTTCTTTGCTGGAGGCGCATTGGGATTCTTCCAAGGCGCCATCGTGGCGATGTTTAGCTTTGGTGGCATGGAATCGGCCAGTATCGCAGCGGCAGAATCTGCCGATCCGGCGCGCACAATCCCGCGAGCTTTTCGCATCATGATCGTGACGATTGTTGCTGCCGATGTTCTTGCCATTGCCGTCATCACGACGATGAGTCCTTGGACTCAGACCATCGCCAAACAGCCCGGGGTTAGCTCTAGCCCCTTCGTCGATGTTTTAGGACGAAGCGGTATCCCTGCTGCTGACACGATCATGATCGGTGTGCTCATCATTGCCGCGCTCTCGGCCGCACTAGGACTTATGTATGGCGCATCCCGCTTGCTCTATTCCCTGGGCACAGATGGTTTCGCCCCGCGAGCGCTGGCCAGCGCCAACCATCGCGGCGTCCCGGTAAAGGCTGTGATGTTTTCGAGTTTCGGCATGGTAATTGCCGTGCTCTTGGCGCTATTCCGCCCGCATGATGCCTTTGAAGTACTGCTCGGCGTCCTCATCATCAGCCTTGGAATCACCTGGATCATGGTCTTGCTGACGCACCTACAGTTCCGCAAACAGCACACACCGATGTCTGGGTTCCGGCTACGCGGCGCTCCAGTCACCACCTATGTCGCACTCATCATGCTCGTGGTGATGACCGCTGGCCTATGGACCATTCCATCGATGCGGATCGCGATCTACTGGGGTGTTCCTTACGCTATCTTGCTCTGCTCGACAGCATTCATCATTGCTCGTCGCAGGTCCCACAACGTCAGCGAATAACAGGGTGCCCGGGGCTAGAGACATCAATAACGGTCTTCTGCTGAGGTGCGGCCAGCAGATCTGCGGCGATCTTGAGTTTGAGGTCCAGCTGTTCGACTGAGCCAAGAAATACCGAACGGTTATTTGGCAGGAGTAGTTGCACCGAATCTCGCGTCGTGATCGTGATCTGCCCCTCCGCGAGCGGCCCCTGTAGACCTCGCGCTAAAGCAACGACGTCACGCGTCATTGCCTCATCTGGGATGGTGGAAAGCGTCGCAGTTCGGATTCCTGCTGGCGCTTGTGTTACCGGCAGATATGCGCGGGCGGTGTCATCGACGAGAACCATTCCTGCCGGTGAACTCAACACGACAACAGGTGTGCGCTCCACAACAGTAATCACCACTGTATGGGGGAACTTACGTGTGACCTTGGCTGATTTCACCTGCGGCACCGTCATCACATCAGACGTGATCGCGGTGGTATCGATACGCACCAAGGGCCGCCCCAAGGGGACCTTAGCCGCTGCCGCAATATGCTCTGGAGCAACGCTTGTGGTTCCTGCGATCTCAACCCGTTCCGCGACGAGCAAGCTCGACCAGCCGATAACCCAGCCGATGGCCCCGAGCAAGGCGAGAAGTAGCGCTCCGATTGTGAGCAGGAGCAGTCTGCGGATTGCGAGTTGGCGCTGGCGACGTCGCACCCGACCGGTCACATCGATGGG
>JBOFIQ010000264.1:0-6657 GCA_051650245.1 Propionibacteriaceae bacterium
CATACCCTCGGTCAGCTCGAGGTCCAAGCCGAACGTGTTCGACTCCTCGACCGTGATAACGCCTTCCTTACCCACCTTGTCCATAGCCTCAGCGATGATCTCGCCGACGGTCGGATCAGCAGCAGAGATCGAAGCCGTAGCCGCAATCTGCTCCTTGGTCTCAACCGGCTTGGCCTGAGCCGCAAGCTGCTCTGCAATGCGTGCAACGGTCTTCTCGATGCCCTTCTTCAGGCTCATCGGATTCGCGCCAGCAGTGACGTTGCGCAGACCTTCGCGCACCATCGCCTGAGCGATAACGGTGGCTGTGGTGGTGCCGTCGCCTGCGACGTCATCGGTCTTCTTGGCAACTTCCTTGACGAGTTCCGCACCGATCTTCTCGTACGGATCTTCGAGTTCAATTTCCTTGGCGATGGAGACGCCGTCATTCGTGATGGTCGGAGCGCCCCACTTCTTCTCTAGGACGACGTTACGGCCCTTGGGCCCGAGCGTGACCTTGACAGCGTCGGCGAGGGTATTCATGCCCTTTTCGAGGCCGCGACGCGCCTCGGCGTCGAAAGCAATCAGCTTTGCCATGTGTCTATTCAGTCCTCATGGTGTGAGTTTTCGTGGTGCGAAGCGGTGCCCGCGACGGACGACGTCTAGCGACGCCTCACCGACTGCGCGTAGCACTCACACGGTGCGAGTGCTAGTTCATGTTTAGCACTCGACGGGTGAGAGTGCAAAGTACTTGACTAAGTTTTTCTTTATCCAGACCCTCTCAGCCGTAGTCCCCACGTGAGCTTTAATAGTTCTGTACAGGCACCGAGCACAGCGCGGAAGGGAGTTTGCATGGAGCGCGCACGCTTTCGCCAATGGGCAAATCGACTCAACCTCTCCACCCCGCTGGGCTTACTTGTGGCCGCAGTAGGCGGCTGCACTCTCACCGCTGGCCCCGAAGGACTCATCTTTGCCGAAGGCTACCGATTCGGTTTTCCCAATGGCGGGGCCTTCACGATTGGCGATGTGGTGTGTTCGTCATGCCGCCCGGGCACCCTTGCCACCTGGCCCAAAGAAGCGATCTGGCACGAACAACAACATGCCCATCAATGGGCCTACTGCGGCGGATTACCCTTTTTGCCGCTTTACACAGCGCAGATGGGCTGGTCCTGGCTACGTACTGGCGACCGCGCCTCGGCCTGCTTTTTTGAGCGTGAAGCTGGGCTAAGCGAAGGCTGCTACGCCGAAGCCCCCACCAGACCATTACGCGAAGCATTCGCTGACCTACGCCAGATTGGACGACGCTGACCATGCGCACTATTTCTCAACCAGATCTCACAGCGAGCCTGTGGTCAGGTGGCATGACCTGGGAGTTCTTCCTCAGCCCCGCAGACGGTAGCTATGCCCAGCGGGATTTCGACCTACGGATTTCCTCCGCCAGCATCACGACATCAGAATCAACGTTCACAGCGCTACCGGGTGTTGATCGGTGGCTGGCAGTCTGCCAGCCCATCGCCCTCACGATCAACGGCCGGCCCTGCCAGTTAGCTCCCGGTCAGATCGTCGCATTTCGCGGCGAAGATCAGGTCACGAGCGTCGGAGCGACCCAGGACCTCAACGTCATGGCACGTCGCGGACTACCCATCGACGTGTCGTGGACCGAGCAGGGCGTTACTGGTCCAGCGCTCCTGCTCACCAGCGACGCAAACACATTGCACATCCTTGATGCAGGCGAGCATGTCCCCGATGCTGGGATGGCAATCCGCTACGGATAAAACGTGGGCCAAACCCCGAAGGATGTAGCCCACAGTGCCTAGATGTTATGCCCCAAAACTCAGCCGCTTGGCGCTCCGATTCGCCTGTCGTTCATCACGTAGACGTCGCAACCGCTTTACCAAAAGTGGATCGACTTTGAGCGCTTCCGGATCATCAAGAAGGCTATTCAAAATCTGGTAGTAGCGTGCCGCAGTCAGGTCGAACTCTTCGCGGATTCCTTGTTCTTTGGCTCCTGGAAAACGCCACCATTGGCGCTCAAACGCGAGGATAGCGCGGTCGCGATCAGATAGCGACGACGCCTCAACGACGGGATTGAGTTCAGCCATAACTCGATGGTAGCCGATAAATAACATGCGTGTCATTCGCTGCCATTATCTTGTCTATCAGTAGAGTTAATCGGTTCGCTATCGCGTTTTGTCACGAGCTTTACCTGGCAGCTAGAGCACCTAGCACCTTAGCCCGGTACAGTGATGTTGGCCTCGACATCCATGAGGAGGATTCGTGCATCGCATTACTGGGAAGATCCAGCACTACGCCTGGGGGTCATACACCGCGATCCCTGAGCTACTCGGCGCTGCCCCATCGGAACTTCCTGCGGCCGAATACTGGCTCGGCTCCCATCACAGCGGACCGTCCATCCTCGATACCGGCGAATCGCTCCCCGAATGGCTGACGGCTCAGCGCTTAGGACCCGCGGCAACCCGAGCCTTTGGTACCCGCTTACCGTTCCTGCTCAAAATCCTGTCTGCCGAACAGCCACTGTCGCTCCAAGCACATCCTTCCCGCGAGCAGGCCGAGGATGGCTATGCCAAAGAGAACGCTGCCGGCATCGCCCTCGACGCCCCTAACCGCACCTACCGCGACAACTGGCCCAAGCCTGAAGCACTGGTCGCGCTGACAGATTTCACCGCGCTATGCGGTTTCCGCGAACCACATCGGACGATGGAATTGATCCGCGGGCTTGAACTACCTGTAAGCCTCACCGAAATCTTTGGCCCGCTGATTCATCGCCCTGGAGCCGCAGGAATCGCTGAGTGTTTCCTCGACATCCTCTCGGGCGACACCATGCGCCATGAAGCTACCGAACAGGTCGTCTCGGCAGCAGTCACGAAGCAGCATGACCCTGGGCATCTGGGACGTTTCGCCAGCACCATCGTCGCGATTGATCAGTTCTACCCTGGCGACCCTGGCATCTTGGCCGCAATGTTGCTCAATATCGTCACGTTGGACCCAGGCGATGCCATCTTCCTGCCTGCAGGCAATATGCACGCCTACATCCATGGCACTGGCGTCGAGGTCATGGCCAACTCCGATAATGTCGTGCGCGGCGGGCTGACTCCCAAGCACATCGATGTTGATGAGCTCGTGCGCGTCGTGGACTTTACTCCGCTTCAGCCCGAAGCCGTCCCCACAGATGAGCGTGATGGTGTTATTCGTTATCTCACCCAAGCTCCTGAGTTTGCACTGTGGCGTATTGACCTGCCCAACGACGTTGCGCTGCCCGGAACAGGTGCCCGGATTGGCATGGTCACGTCCGGCTCGCTGACGCTCAGTGATGGCGTCACCAGCATGACGGTTGATCGCGGTCAATCTTTCCTCGTGGAGGACCGCGAAACTCATGTGACAGTCGACGGAAGAGGCCAGCTTTTCGTTGCTGGCACCGGAATGTTCTAGACTTATCTCGATGTCCCTTCCAGGACACCGGCCTCTGTAGCTCAGTGGTAGAGCATCCGCCTTGTAAGCGGAAGGTCGTGGGTTCAATCCCCACCGGGGGCTCCATGCGGAGCAGAAGTTGTCAGTGGCAGGCTTTAGCCTTGATCCCATGCTGAACACAATCGCTATTGAGGGCTACCGTAGCTTGCGCGATATCGTCATACCGCTGGACAATCTCACGGTCATTACTGGGGCAAATGGATCGGGAAAGACGAACCTTTATCGGGCTTTTCGACTCCTTGCCGGTATCGCTGATGGGCAGTTGATCGGCCAACTAGCCCGCGAAGGTGGGCTTAACTCTGTGCTGTGGGCGGGCCCAGAACAGTTCAGCAGAGCCATGCTCGCTGGTGATGCCCCGGTGCAGGGGCTAGCTCGGCGTACTAAGCCGGTGAGTTTGCAATTCGGTTTCACCACAGCAGAGCTGGGCTACCTCATCGATATTGGTCTCCCTATACCGGCTATACCGACGAGGAGTTTGTTCACCCGCGACCCTCAGATCAAACGCGAGGTGATCTTCACTCCTCCGTCGATGCAAGCACGCAATAGCCTCACGAAGCGCCCTGCTGCCCTTGACCCTCGTCGATCAATGCTGTGCGAGACACCAGATGATTATTGTGGTGAGATAAGCAAAGAAATCCGGTCCTGGCGTTTCTACGACTCCTTCCGCACTGATGCACTAGCCCCATGCCGATTCCCGCAGATCGGTACCTGGACCCCAGCCCTAGACCATGACGGCACGCTCCTTGCCCCTGCAATCCAAACGATCCAAGAATCCTCTTGGCAAGAGCCTTTCGACGCCGCGATTGCTGATGCTTTTGACGGATGTTGCGTATCTGTCGTTGAGCAGAATGGTTGGTTCAGCGTTGTCATGAACCAACCGGGGATGTTACGTCCACTTAGTACCAGTGAACTCTCCGATGGCACCTTGCGCTTCCTCTTACTCGCGGCCGCACTACAGGCACCACAAGCCCCTGGCCTGATCGTCATAAACGAGCCAGAGACTAGCGTGCATCCTGATGTGATCCCGGCGCTTGCTCGGCTTATCACGGTAGCAAGTAGACGTAGCCAGATCATCTGTATCTCCCATGACCCGGCGCTGATCTCGGCCCTCAGTACCGCCGGAGCGCTCCACCACCATCTAGAAAAGCGTCTCGGTGAAACGATTGTGTCCGATCAAGGGCTCCTGACCCGCCCCGCGTGGAACTGGGGTGCCCGATCAACTCGTCGTGCGTTCTAATCTTTGCTACTAACCAACCCAGCATCATGGACTTTTACTGCTACCTGAACTCGATTATCTAAGCCGAGTTTGTCAAAGATCCGCGTGATATAGGCCTTCACCGTTGCAACAGACATGTACAAGCTAGCCGCGATCTCCGCATTTGATTTACCTTGGGCGATGGCGAGCGCTACTTCACGTTCACGTGGAGCAAGCTGATCCAGTTCTGCACGGGCAGCCAACTGGCGTTGATCCATCCCCGTCGCAGTAGCAGCAGCGATCACCGTCGCGATAACCGAGGGTGACAATGTTGGCTCCCCTGCGACTGCTGCACGGATAGCGTCCACCATCCGCTGCGGCGGGGTATCTTTCAACAGAAAACCAGCAGCACCCGCATGGAGCGCCTGGAAGATGAAATCATCGGAATCAAATGTGGTCAAGACTATGACGGCTGGGTGCTGCGGCCAGGACAAGATTTCCCGAGTTGCCGTTAAGCCATCCATGTTCGGCATCCGAATATCCATCAACACGATGTCTGGGTGATGCTGCCGAACCGCTGCTAAGGCTTCGACTCCGTCGCAGGCCTCAGCGATGATCTCCATATCTGCTGCGCCGCCAACGATGAGTCCTAGACCCGTGCGCACCATCGGGTCGTCATCGACAACGACGATCCTGATTAGTTGCTCCACGGCAGCCACGCTCTCACCACAAAATCTTTCTGTTCAACACCTGCGCTCAACGTACCACCGACGCTAGTAGCCCGTTCTTGTAATCCAACCAGACCCATACCAGTCCCGGGGACCGACAGATCATGGGTGAGTTGGTTGCGTACCTCCATACTGATCCCCTCACCGGGTGCACCCCATAACGTCACCTGAACTGACGCCTGAGCTGCATGTTTACGCGTATTTGTCAGTGACTCCTGCACGATGCGATAACAGTGACGAGAGATCACCGTTGGCAGCAGTTCTTCATGTACGACGCGATTAGACAGCGCCACTACTGTCCCCCATGCCCGGGTTTCATCCACCAGCGTGGCGAGATCGGCCAGTGTGGGTTGTGGCGTTGCTGACTGCGGGCCATGCCGAAGATCTGCCAAGACTGCGCGCAGTTCAACTAAAGACTGATGGGCGTTGTCTTGAATGGTGCTGGCGATCTGTTTGGTTTGTGCTGCAGAAAGATCATCGCGGTACACCAGCACCCCGGCATGCATGGAAACCAAGGAAATACGATGCGCTAAGACGTCATGCATCTCCCGAGCGATACGGGATCGTTCATCAGCTTTGCCTTGCTCGACATGCAGGAATTGTTCATGCTCGGCCGCTAGCGCTCGCTCTTCTAACGAGGACACCAGATCGCGGCGAGCACCAACATAGAAGCCGAGGGCAACAACGACCCCCGTCACCAGGCTAGATACCAGCATGGCAAGCACCAAGGAGATCCACTTTGGCACCGCGTAGATACCACCGGCGTCATTGAGACCAAGAGCTCGGTTCAGTGGGGGGAAGTACAGATCCAGAATGATTGGTACCCAAGAGAAAAAGTACGCAACCAAGATTGGCCGCCAGCGTCGGCGCGTTGCCAGCGATAACATTGCCCAGTAGTAGAACCCACCCACGCAGTAGGAAAAAGTAGTGAGCATGATCAGCGCCAACACGATGGGCAACGGGTAGCGCCTACGGTAACGAATCAGCCAGAGCGCAATGAAGCCGCAGCCCACATTACATATGGCGAACCACAGCGGTTCTATCGTTTCTTTCGAATTAAAAACCAACTCCAGAATCGTCAGTACGACAAAAAAGAACAATGACACACTGGCGAGGCTGTAGCGCCATGCGATATCGAATGGCGTAAGCGGTTTTGCTGGATAGATAGGCCCAGGGTCAGTGCCTAGGCCGCTGCTCGCCTCACGAAGCCATGTGACATTCATGCGTTGAGCCTAAACATGAACGCATCAACCCAATAGCTATCACAAG
>JBOFIQ010000265.1:0-10477 GCA_051650245.1 Propionibacteriaceae bacterium
CCCCCAACACCCAACCATTCCTCGTAAAAACTGCGAGCCAACGCTATTTCACCTTCGTCAACAAGTTCATAGTCGTGAAAGCGCGAGAACGGGTCTGGACCCTCAAACACCCCACCCGTCCCGGGCTCAAAAATCAGAACTTCTGGATCAATAGCTCTCCCCCGGTGGGCATCAATGGCAAACTGCCTGCCCATCCAGTCATATCCGAAACACCTGACGCGTCCGAAAAATTCAGGAAATGCATCGCACACAAGATCGTCCGCAGCCCGGCCTGAGATATGAGAATGAACCCGATACAGCCCCCCGCCGAAAGATGCCCCCCCTGCTGCTCGCATCCATCCATCAACAGTGATTACTGAATCGAGTGGCCTGATACTTACTTGGTGCTTCGGATCAAATTCCTCGAGAAACCGCTCGAACAATATTCCACCTATCTCTCTGTGATCTTGAATGGGTCGATCCCCAACGTTACCAAGCGCCTCCCCCCGTTTCTCCGCATGTGTTGTGGACCTCGGAAGCGGAACGATCCAAAAAGCCAAACTGTTCGGAGAACCGGGGCAGGCTCAGTTCAGCTCCATACAGCCAATTTCCCGCCGGGCATTGACACCAGTTTCATACCCCCGGGGCCAGTCATTCCCCAGGCCTCGAAGTCTTCGTCCATACCAACGCGAATGCCCGCTCCATCGGCGAAGTCGAGTTCCAGACGTCCATCATCAAATGCACTAGCCCTCGCCAGGGTAGTACGAGCGATCGCAAGTACTGGGGATAGCGTCCGAGGATTGCCCTCAGGGGTGATCATGTGCAGACAGCCGGCAGCATCAATGAACATGAACGGCCCCTCAATGCGGAATTCGAAGCCATCGGTGGTTAACACCGACACGGCATAATCGATCTGGATACGCGAGCCCCGGTCATGGGTAATAATGTCCCACCCACACTCGGTAGTCCTACGGACCAGGGAACTCATCGGGGCCACCCCGGCCAAGGCCCCTGGTAGTCCTGTGGAATATGGGTTGTGTCTCGCCCGCCCGGCTTTCCCATCACGTCGACCGGCTGGTTATCCGAGTTGTATACGCGCACATAGCCATCCGAGTATCTTTCTGTGGGTTCCATGATACGGATCGAATCAGCATTACCCTCTGCTCCCAGCCGTTGATAGACGATCCCCTTGCCATTATCCGCTTCCCGCGGCACCATCCGCTGGGTACAGGGTACGCGGTACCTTGCGGTGTCACTACAAAGGTTCGCCCATCACCTGCTTCAGGATCAAGCGTAGCCTTCGGGGTATCGGCGGCTTCCACAGGGCCACACTTGTTGTGGACTTCTCATCGTGACTGTATCGCCAGGCTCCTATCCTCCGCAAAATTAGACAATCTGGGGTTGTATGATCCTTGGGCACAATTGTCGATAATCGTGTTGTCCAACGTGGGGCCCGAGAGCTTCCCCGCAGAAAACAGAGTTGGCCCCAACACGAATATCCTGATTTTCTTGGCCCCGCCTGCGATCGGAACTGCTCAGAGGCTCTCCGGAAAAGCCGGGGCTTCATACAGCAGGGGAACGGTTCGACGCCCTGCGCCACTATGCGGGCACGCGCTACCAGCATGCCGGGAACCGCGACGAGGAGTTGGCGGCGCGGGCGGCGCAACTTACCTCGAATGCGTGATTAGGGTTCTTCTGCTCTTCAGTTTGATTAGGTCTGAGGGGCTTGCCAGCCATGGCTGAAGGAAACCGACTAGAGCCAGATCCGTGTTTGTTGATTCTGGCGATGCGGACAAGTCTTAGAGCAGGATAAGAGGACCTCTTGCGTTCAAATGTGAGCTTTGACAACCCACACCCCGCTAGGAGGTTCTCCCCCTGTCAGGACCATGGTGTCACCAACGTCCTGGCCGAGTACTACTAGTGGTCGAACTCCGCTCTGATTTAGGATCACAGGTGGCAGGTGAGTGTCGAGGCCGCATGGTTGGCTCCCCACGGTGTCAAAACTCAATGCTTAGGCGTGAGTAATTAGGGCTGTCGGTGTTCCCACGTGCTTCGATCGTTCCGCCAAATCATCCCCTGCACATTGGTGCCCAGAATTGGATCGAGTAGTTCGGCTACAAGCTCCTGTGCATCGCCTACCGAATACCCACGGATGGTAGGGATCGTTTTCGCTTTGGCTGAAAAGATTCGTCCCCACTGTGCCGGGATCTTAAATGAGCTCGGAAGTTCGAGTTTCCGCATCGTCGCCTCAGCTACAACTGCTGTGCGCAGCTGGTCGCCGTCGATGTCGTAGGTAATCGCGATGAGGGCTAGGTCGACAAGGTCTTTCTCCCTCGAAGACGGTTTTCCGTTGTGGCCCTCCAGCGTGGCGCAAACTTTGTCGGCGATCTGGTCGACGAGTGGGTAGAGTCGGTACGGTGCCGAGGGCAGCCGGGGCAGATCTAGTACATTGGCAGGCAGCTGGATCTCAGGAGGCGCAGTAGTTGTGTTCTTGACGACCAGGTCAACGTTCAGTTTCCCGCGGCTCGCTGCGCCGATGTAGACGTCGAAAGTGACCCGGTAGCCCTCGGCGTACGGTTGCTGCTCGCCTGCGATTGTCGGGCGATGGGTGGCGTACTCGAAGCGGAACCAATCGCCTAGGTCGCGGGCAGCGGCCGTGCGAAGCTCAGCCAAGGCATCGTTGAGGGCGCGACCACTCAGGAACAGATCGAGGTCTGTTGTCGAGCGTGCTGTGGGAACCCGTGCGAGCAGACTGGCGCCTCCCTTGAGCATCCAGCCCTCGTCTGCAGTGAATAGTCGAGTGAGGAACCTGTCGAAGTATGCCTGCTGGATGAGGTCGCCGATGTTACGGCTGGGGTTAGCCTTCATTGCTTTCTGGGCTGCGCTCTTGATTGCGGCCTCGACTCCAGCTGGCGTCGGGTATGGCTCGACGTTCACTTGTCGCCGACCTTGGCGGAGGCTGGGGTGCCGGTGCTCAGCGCGGCTAGGATTGGCTGGTAGATGCTGGCTAGGGTCTCCTGTTGATCGCGTAGGAGGTTCACCGGGAAGACCTGTCGGGCGATATTCTCAAGCTCAGGGATTTTCAACGTGCGGATAGGAGGTGTCATGATCTTCACCGCATCAAGACCGAGGATCCGAGTAAGGTCTGGCGTGGGGAAGGCCGAGAGTATATTCCCAAGCACCTTGGCGGTCAGCTCTGGCGATGAGGCTATTTTCTTTGCCATACTGTCGATATCGAGGCCGGCGAGTTCCTCGATGTGGTTGAGCAGGACGGCACCCTCGTCCTTCGTGAAGCCGTTGCGTTGTGCCAGTGGCGCAAGCAGCTGCTCTAGCCGGTTTCTGTCGAGGGTGCTGCGTAGGCTGGCGTCGCGGTAGGCATCGGCGATGGTGCTGAGGTCTTCGCGGGTCTCAACGAGGTCGGCGATGGTGCACTCCATCGTGGTGACGGGCAGCCCGTCGACTACGGTGATGTCGGCTTCGGGCAGTTCGCGGGTGCGGTAGCGGATGTCCTGCTTCTGTGTCTGACGACGGGACGGTGTGGTGAAGGTAGCGGCTGTTGAGCGGAAGTCGCCGATTCGATGCAGGTTCGCTGCTGAGGTCAGCGAGACCACGACGTCCGCGGGTTGCTGGGCTAGCCGTTTGTAGGCGAGGAGGTCTGGTTCTGTGGACAGCCAGGCGGCGCGGAGGTCGTCGAGATCGCTTGGGGGAGTGCCACTGTCGCGGTAGATGCCGTGCATAAGTCGTATCAGGTCGCCGTTTTCGGCGAAACGGCTGAGCTGCATATGGCTCACGCCGCGCGCGATCGCTTGCCGAGTCGTCACCAGACCCCACTGGGATTCCGTGATCTCGGCTAGCGTTCTCCTCGCTGCACTTACCTGCATGCTTGAATACTAACGCATTAATGGTTAGTAATCAAGTGCTCGAAGTCCGGTTTTCCGTTCAGAAGATCAGTTGTTCCATGGGATCATCCTCGAACACCGGATCCAACTCTGGATGGAACACGATGTTGCCACATCGCTCGCATCGCCCCGCGACGCCATCGAGGACGTCGGCTATGCCGTATTCATCCTTCGCTGCACGGTATGCCTGCTTCGCTTGGTAGGCAACGCTGGCTGGATCGACCCAAGTGAATTGGCCGCCGCACTTGTCGCAGGTATTGACCCTTCTAGCGAACTCGGCTTCGGTCAGTTCGTCCTCATCGACGGTCTCATTAAAATCTCCGCTGCCGTCCCACGAGTGGATCTTGCCCATGAAGCCGATGTTGTCGCACTCCAAGCAGAACCAGCCGTCGACGAATTCTTCTGGGTCGGGGCATGCATCCAGATACTTTCGAACACTCTCAGGTGCAATCTTGGCGAGCTCGTTGATGGTGGCCCATTTGATCTTACCGCCACAGTTGTCGCATTTTGTGCGGAAGAGCGAAAGGAAGTCAGCGGGTTTCTTGGCTTGGGCATGATCGCGCTGGTCCTGCTCACGTGCTGCTTCGGTGTACTTCTGGCCGGTCTTCTGCTGGCGCGTGCGGATGCGCTTCTTCCGGTTGTTGCTCATGGTTATCTCTCCGCGCACGGCCCCGCCCGCGCGCTGAGTTTGACAGGGCACGGGATGAAAGTTGCGGCAACGACTCCTCAGGGAGTCTTGTCCTTAGACGCTGAACAGTGCGGGGACTGTTCTGGCTCGGAGTGTGGCGTGCTTGCCTCGCCAAGGACAGATTACAATCACTGCTGGCCAGCTTCAAGAGACTGGTGGTTGAATATTTGCTCGCAGATTCTGCGACTCATATCTCACGTGCCCTGCCATATTTTGGTTGAGTTCTTCCAATAGTTCAGGTGGCGTTTGCGGAGACCTTTGACGGCAAAGCTCGGAGGCGATAGTCACAGAAGCCAGGCTGGTGCCTTGCTTGAGTGCGCTAAGGAGCTTTCTCAATACTTCCGGAGGGGAGTCTTTTTTAATCACTGCGTTGCAGAGGCCGCGAAGTGCCGCACTGCGTGTTGCTTCATCAGGGTCATCGGATGCTGCCAGCATTATGGCAGTGGCAAGAATCGACGTAGGCATCGTCGAAACGATGTTAACTGCAGATTCTCTGCTGGCGCGGTCTCCCCGTGCAAAGAGATTGAGGACAGTTATTTCCTTCTCGGCAGGAGTTGATAGTGCGACGTATACCTCTGCTGCTAGTCCCCTGATGTCGGGATCACGGAGTAGGAACTCGCGACCTGGCTGACGATCTCGGAGCGCAAGTATTGGCTCCTGTAGTTGGGTCTTGAGGTCACTGGCTATTGATTCTGAGTAATCCAGAAGTATCTGGAGAATCGGTTCAATCTCGCTGGTCGTGCTTCCTGGGGAAGAGAGAAAGTTGAGAACGGGCTGCCATTGAGCTTGGGAACTGTGTACCACGTTCACGAGTGTTTGAACTTGTCCAGGGTTTATCCCGCCATAGCTGTGGTAGCCATGCTGCGCCTCTTCTATCTTCTGAGTGATGGCGGTGCCACATGCTCTATTGATGGCTGCGATTTCGTCCTCTTTGAGCGACCTAAAATCGGCGACGGCGGAGATCACTTGGAGGTCTCCGGCGAGTAATCTGCTGTGAATTTGTTCCTTACTGGCTTTGGCGACGACTGCAGATGCTTGGAGTAGAGCCTCTCGAAGGGAGGGTGGCTGGGAGTTTGCTAAGTCTGCTGCCTGTTGACGTTGATCATCTGACCACCAGGTGTCGGGGATCGCTTTGACTAGGTCTGCGAGGTCTTGCGAGTACAGATTGTCGGGAACGTTTTCTTGAGACAGGACGAACTCGATGATCTTCGTGGTCTTGTCTTGTTCGAGTGTCCAGATCAGCGCCTGGAGGAGCTTGACCAGCTTGTGCGAGATGTTGAACTGCGGCACGGTACGTGACATGTAGCTCTTTGGGTCATTCAGCGTTGCGATTGCCCATTCGCAGATCTGCGTTGCATGTTGAGGGTCGTTTACGTCCCCCGCGGCAATGAGCATTTCAAGATCCGCTGAGGCTGTGGTCTGCGTGGAGAGTCGGGGATTTACTTGCGCTGCAGCGTCCCTGACTGCGGCTTGGGATAGCGACCAGTGAACCCGTTCTACGGCAAGACTTACCCCGGAGTTGTCTCCGGAAACGCGCAGCAAAGTCAAGGCCATTGATAGAGATTCCTTACTCTGCTCTTCCAAAGGCGAAGTCAATATGTGCCGGGCGAGCTCGTTGATCCCCGTGCACCAGCCAGTTTGGTCTCCCGCATTTGATGCGACCAATGCGGAACCCAATAGGTGGCGGTCCGCTTCGGGGATCGCGCCGACGCGAATGCTCCCATCTCTACTCCACTCCCGATAATCCTCGTCGAGGTGTTCGCCCAAGCCATAAGAGAGCTGCTGTGCGCGCCACCAGGAGGCTGGGTTGTCGCTTGCTTGGATGAGGGTTTGTATGTCACCTTGGCCCCATCCGAGTGAGCGGTATGCGATTCGTGCTGCGGCTCCCGAAATTGCCGCGGCAGTGACGTCTGAGGGGTGTTTATGGCTGGCTTGCTGGCAGCTGAAGGCAATGCTGCGGGCTTGGTCGAGTTCTCCGATCTCTAACAATGCTCGCGCCTTCTGTACGGACAGCCAGGCATGGTCCACGGGTGAATAGTTGTCTGCCTTCAAGGCGTCGTTAGTATAGGTCAATGCGGCGTCTGGGTTGCTGTCTCCGAAGGCTGCTACGCATGCCATAACCACCGCTGCAGCCCGCTCGCGGGGATCTGGCGAACTCTGAATCAACTCCTCGATCTGTGTCCTATCACCGGTTGTGAGCCATTGGTGGAGCACTGCGGTCGCCCTCCACCCCCAGTCTTCTGAGATTTGGGCTTGGCTGAGTGTCAAGCCAGGCCACCACAGGGGGATCTCCTGAATTTGTGCTGGGGCTGTGGACAGGAGGGTCCTGATGATCTCTGGTCGGCATTGGGTTCGCAATGCGAGTGCCTGTAGCCCCGAGATCTGCTCTGGCCGATTGTTGGGATGAGGCGCAATTATTCGCGGTGCGATCAGCGCGTGGCGTGGCTGCTCGCGCTCGCTCAGGTCTTCTGCGCCGCCCCATAAGGTTCCGTTCCAGGTGGGTTTGGGCAGAGTAGTCAGAGCTACGTTGATGAGGTCATTCTGATGAGTTTCATCGATTGTCTGGTCCGCTGGAATAAGAATCTTGGCGCCATTTCCTGTGGACTGGACCGTGGTTTTCTGGATGTGTGCCCAGTATGACTTGTGATGGTTCTGGTCTCGTAGCACGATGATGTGGGGCACGACGTGCGAGATCCAGTAATCGAAATGATCCCAGTCACGATCTTGAAACCACCATCCAATGACGTTGCCATCGGCATCCTTTGCTGGATTCTTCTTGAACGAAGGCCCGGTCTTCACTTGGACGCCCATCATGACCAGTAGCTCGTGGCGTCGCTCGTCGCGTGGGTACACCCAGAGGTCTGTTCCGGTGTCGTGTTCTGGGCCAGTGGCGACGCCCCACCCTAGAGTTTCAAACTCAGCCTTTACCTCTGACTGCCCGGCCGTACCCGTTGCCTCATTTCGTGGCGCTCGCATGTCCGATCCTATCGTGCTAGCTGTAGTTGCGCATTACGTTGTTGAAGCCTGTGGGGAGTCGTGATGCGGGTGACTTCTCGGCCAGGCAGTACGGGATCGATGATAGTTGTCTTGGATGTTTCAAACCTCGATGGCCTAGTTCTGTTCGGCTTCTGAGGCGTAGAGGAGTTCCTCAGCCAGAATCCGGTTACGACGCTCAATGCTCTGCCGTTCTCTCAAGAACAGTGAAGCTTGATGAACAGATGGCGAACCCCGCGAGAATCCAGAATGTCTGCGCCGCCACGGCTGCGTGAGTAGGACCAGTGGTTGTCACTCCTCAAGCGCTCAACACTAATCCCGATGCTGGCGAAGTGTTCCTACGCCCGTGCGAGAAAACCCGCAGTGGTAGGGCCTTACTCGCCGGGAAGGATCTCGCAATAGCCGTATCGAGCGTGACCATCGACCAAGGAGGAACGTAGGCAAACCCGATCCGGGCCTCTTATCCGGGCGGGAGGCATGGTTCGAGACAAGGTTCCCGCTTCCGCACAAACGACCGCCATCAGGAATATGGAAGAGCTTCTTGATATTGGTATGAACAACCGAGCCTGAACGATCAGGCTCATAGCGGACCACGGTCGTCTTCGACGCCCGAATGACCTGACCTGTGATTGGATCACGATCAGCCCACGCATCAGAGTCGATTTTCAGTTATGGCACAGGCACAACCACCACTGCCCGAACTGATCGTTCAGATTAAGCAACTTATGCCCTTGTCTTGTGCGGAGACTCTTGTTTCACCGATATGGGCTATGAGGCTTCTACTGATGCTGTCCGGCTAACAAAGTGGCGTCTTGATAAGAAACAATCCACCGGAAAGGTCACCCGTGATGGCCGGAGCACTATTTGATTATTTTCTTTGGGCTAGAGAGTTATGTACAGTCCTTGCCTACTCGCAGAGCAACTGTCATGTACCTAAAATCGGTATAGAGCTAGCTATGTACTGTAGCTTTCAGCAATACTGGCCGGGTATTGACGTAAGCAACCACCGCTCCAACAGGATCACCTACCCGAAGGGGCCAAATCCATACCCACAAACACCCTTAAACACGGCCCCAAGCATGTTAACTATCCCGCCAAACCACACATCGACTCCCATAAAACACCATGAAACCACCGACTGGCCCCCTAGCAATGCAAAAGCTCCTCTCAAACAAGGTTTGAGAGGAGCTTTACGAACCAAACAGGCATCCTTTACGAACACCTCATGGTGGGCCTAACTGGACTTGAACCAGTGACCTCGTCCTTATCAGGGACGCGCTCTAACCAACTGAGCTATAGGCCCGCGTGCTCGAATAACTTTAGCGGAAGATCCGCTTTGCTGCAAAATCACACCAGATGTAACTATGGGCAGCCCCATCCAAGACTGCCCACAGCACATAGACAAAGCTCAGTCTTCCGCGAGCGTGACCTCCAGGCCACCCAGCATCGTCGCAGACAGGTTATAGAGGAATGCCCCCAACGTCGCCAGCGCCGTCATGATGACCACATCAACCGCAGCAATCACCGCAGCAATCCCCAGCACCTTATTGGTCGAGATGTACTGCTCGATCTGGAACTTCTTGGGATCGGTCGGCGAATTCACGATGTCTGACACCGTCTTATTCAACGACTCAAACAGCCCCGACGACTGGATGATGCCCCAGGTCACATACGTCGCAACCCAGAACATGATGCCGCCAGCCACCGAGAACAGCATTGCCGTCTTGAACATGGACCACGGATCAATACGGGTCAGGCGTAGCCGGGCTTTGCGCACCCGCACCGGACGCCCTGGTGCCACACGCGGCTCAGCCTTCGGCTTCGGCGCAGGCACGGCCGTCACTGGCTGGGTTTCACTCCCACGCTTAGGTTCAGTCACCGGTCTCCTCCTCTGACATCTCGCTTACCACGGTATCCGACTCAGCAGGCGTCGTGTCGGAAGCTACAGAATCTACCGACTCTTCAGCAACCTCATCTTCTTCCTTGCTCTCCGGATTCAGGGCAATCGTGGCGACAGTGTCATTACCCTTAACGCCAACGAACTTCACCCCCATCGTGTCACGGCCCTTGACCGCAACCTCAGCAACCGACGAGCGCACGATCTGACCCGACTGCTTCATCGCAATCACTTCATCAGCTTCAGCCACGACCAACGCGCCGACGAGCGAGCCACGGCCCTCTTCGTCAATGCGCATAGCCCGCACACCCAAGCCGCCACGGCCCGTCACACGGTACTCCGACACCTTCGAGCGCTTCGCGTAGCCACCATCCGTGACAGTGAACACGAAACGATCATCCTCAGGTGTGTCATGGTCAATGACAGCCATCGAGAGCAATTCGTCATCACCCTTGAAACGCATACCCGTAACACCCGACGTCGCACGCCCCATAGGACGTAACTGGTCATTAGTCGCATGGAAACGCATCGCTTGAGCCTTCTTCGAGATGAGCATGATGTCATCTTCTGGGCTCACCAACGCAGCACCAATCAGCTCGTCATCTTCCTCACGGAAGTTGATCGCGATAACGCCAGCCTGACGCGGTGAATCGTAGGCCTGCAAGTCAGTCTTCTTGACCAAGCCATGACGGGTAGCCAACACCAAGTACGGCGCATCTTCGTAGCTCTTGATCGCCAAAACCTGAGCAATCTTTTCCCCAGGCTGGAAGCTCAACAACTGCGCGACGTGACCACCCTTGGCATCGCGGCCGCCCTCAGGCAACTGCCACACCTTCGCCCGGTACACCCGGCCCATGTTCGTGAAGAACAACAGCCACTTGTGCGCCGACGTCGCAAACATATGCTGCACTTCGTCATCAGCACGCAACGTCGCACCACGGACGCCCTTACCGCCACGACGCTGCACCCGGTACGCGTCGGTACGGGTGCGCTTGGCGTAACCACCATGAGTAATGGTGA
>JBOFIQ010000266.1:0-2121 GCA_051650245.1 Propionibacteriaceae bacterium
TCAAGCGACACACCACACGTTTTGACCGGGGCTTGCTCATGCGGGTAGCATGTCCTCTTGGTTTGGTATGTGCTGTGCCAAATCGTTTTAGGTACGTCCTGTCATAGCGGCTTACGTTGCAGTGTCCGCTTATTCCACCAGGATGTACCGGCAGACAACTGCCCGTCTGAGACCAAACGGTGACTGGGATCTCGTGACAGCTGACTGCGTCCAGGGAGTAATCCAAAGACAACGAAAGAGTTATTAACCGGTGCCTACAATCCAGCAGCTGGTCCGCCAGGGCCGCACTGACAAGGTCAGTAAGTCGAAGACGCCGTCGCTTAAGGGTTCGCCCCAGCGTCGCGGCGTATGTACACGCGTCTACACAGTAGCGCCCAAGAAGCCGAACTCCGCCCTGCGTAAGGTCGCCCGTGTGCGCCTTTCCTCCGGCGTTGAGGTCACCGCGTATATTCCCGGTGTTGGCCACAACCTCCAGGAGCACTCGATGGTGCTCGTCCGTGGTGGCCGCGTTCGCGACCTTCCCGGTGTCCGCTACAAGATCATTCGTGGCGCGCTCGATACCCAGGGCGTGAAGAACCGCAAGCAGGCTCGTAGCTGCTACGGCGCAAAGAAGGAGAAGTAATGCCTCGCAAGGGTCCCGCGCCGAAGCGCCCCATTGTCGCCGATCCGGTTTTCGGTTCGCCGGTTGTTTCCCAGCTGATCTCGAAGATTCTTCTCGACGGTAAGAAGACCGTTGCGCAGAACATCGTCTACACCGCTCTCGAGGGCACCCGAGAGAAGACTGGCGGCACTGATCCAGTCGTGACGCTCAAGCGCGCTCTCGACAACATCAAGCCGGCTATCGAGGTCAAGTCCCGCCGTGTTGGTGGTTCGACCTACCAGGTTCCGTCTGAAGTTAAGCCGGCTCGCGCTAACACACTTGCTATGCGTTGGCTCGTCGGTTTTGCTCGCGCTCGTCGTGAGAAGACGATGGCTGAGCGTCTCATGAACGAGATTCTCGACGCCTCGAACGGTCTTGGCGCTTCGGTGAAGAAGCGTGAAGATACGCACAAGATGGCCGAAGCTAACCGCGCCTTCGCTCACTACCGCTGGTAATCACGGAAGGATCACGAGACTTACATGGCTAAGAAAGATCTTTCACTCGTTCGTAATATCGGCATCATGGCACACATCGATGCCGGTAAGACCACGACAACAGAGCGCATCCTGTTCTACACCGGTATCAACTACAAGATCGGTGAAGTTCACGATGGCGCAGCCACCATGGACTGGATGGAGCAGGAGCAGGAGCGTGGCATCACGATCACCTCTGCTGCTACCACCTGCCAGTGGGGCGATCACCAGATCAACATCATCGACACCCCCGGCCACGTTGACTTCACCATGGAGGTCGAGCGTTCACTGCGCGTCCTCGACGGTGCAGTTGCCGTATTCGACGGTGTTGCCGGTGTTGAGCCGCAGTCGATGACTGTGTGGCGCCAGGCTGCAACATACGGTGTTCCCCGTATCTGCTACTTCAACAAGATGGACCGTACCGGTGCGTCGTTCGATCACTGCCTCAAGACAGTGCGCGAGCGTCTCATGGCGACCCCGATCGTCATCCAGCTCCCGATTGGTGCAGAGCAGGAATTCCGCGGCTGCATCGACTTGGTGCAGATGAAGGCTTACATGTGGGATCTCGACGTCAAGCCGGCCCTGGTCGACTATGAGCTCGTCGATATTCCTGCCGAGTACCAGGCTAAGGCCGAGGAATGGCGTCATGAACTGATCCAGCAGCTCGCAGATCTCGACGATGAATTCGCCGACATCTGGATGGAGAAGGAGGACTCCGGCGAGGAGTTCACCGTTGCTGAGGTCAAGGCTGCTATTCGTCGCTGTGTCATTGGCAACAAGGGCAATGCCATTACCTGTGGTACGTCGTTCAAGAACAAGGGCGTTCAGCCGCTGCTTGATGCGATTTGCGATTACTTGCCAGCCCCGGCCGATATCCCCGCAATTGTGGGCATTAAGCCTGGACACGACGATGTCAAGCTTGAGCGTCAGCCTTCTGAAGAAGAGCCGATGTCGCTGCTTGCCTTCAAGATCGCTGCTGATCCGCACCTTGGTCGCTTGACCTACATC
>JBOFIQ010000267.1:0-5532 GCA_051650245.1 Propionibacteriaceae bacterium
GAAGAACGCCGATGACTATTCCTCGGCACTGTTGAGTTCATATCGCCTTGCCAATGGCGTGTTACATAATCCCGCTAATGACCGGCGAACCACTGCTGGCGTATTCCATATCGCTGAAGGTGGCCTGCCGATCTCTGACGATAAGCTCACCGTTCCGGTTGAGGTCTTTGCCCGCCTGCTTGCTGCCGCCTTCCAGCCGCCACAGGATCTGCTGGAACTGCCGTACACCTCCACTCAAGAGAACCCCGCTGCGTGCTTCGTCAGCTTGTACCTACAACCGCTGGTGGCACCCGAAGTTCCCGGTTTCCGTCCTGAACAGGTGATGGAAACACGTTTCATCGTTCCTGGCGGCCTGGTATGTAACCTCGATTTCGTGGAGACGATCTTTGGCAATGCTGGTGATCCCAGCCTGCTCCATAACGATCTCTCCACTGATCCGGTGCATTGGACTGGCACCACGGGCTTAGTGGTCCTTGCTCCACACCTGACATCGCTGACGAAGAAGGAACTTGGCCTGCCCCACCGCAGCGAGGCTACTGCGCTGCAGCAACGTGACGGCATGTGTTGGGATAACCCTGATGAGCTCTACAACGGTGGCTCTGCGTTCAAGGTCTGCGCCCGCGATGAGTCTGGTGTCATGGTGACAGTTATCGCTGATAACTACTTTGGCTACTGCAAGAAAGAAGTTAAAACCCAGATTTCGTACTCGGCAAACCTCATTGGTCTAGCTGAAGAAGAGCACTCCGGTGGCGCTATCGCATACCCTGCCTGGAATCTCACGACCCGCTGGCATGATTCGATCACCCCACCTGAGTTCAGCGTCGCTGACGTCATCGCACGTGACCCAGATATCTGGGATAAGCACGAGGGCGGCTACGCAACGCTACGCGATAACCCCAATCTCGTCCTCGTCCCCGGCGGAGCGGACTACACGATCCGAACCCAATCGGTCCAATGGGAAAATCCCGATGGTACGACGGGGCAGGTCACCCTACTCGCGGGTAAGACCTACATCACCCCATCCGGTTACCGGGTCCATGCCAAGGCCCGCGACGCGGATCCAAAGCAATGGCATCTCATCGGCACTTCCCCTGACGCCACATCGATGCATAAACCCGCGACAGTTTCAGGTGGCGGCAAGAGCGAAATTAGTAAATCGCTTCTTGATGCCTTCGTCTTTGATCACGCCTTCACTCCGGCCTTTGACAGCGATATGGACGCTGTCGAGGCTCTCATCACGCACGATTACCGTAATCGTTTCCGCGACCCGAGCCAGACTGATGAGCGCTCTTTGCTGTCACCAGAACGCAGCCTGGGTTCCGTCATCAAGCTCTTCACCCCAAGCAGCAGCTATACCGACGACTACAACGCTTGGCTCCGCACAATCCCGTCTCATGTCTTAGAGCTGTGCTACATCGTCAAGCGTTACTACCGCGTGGCGTGGGGCACAGATTGGCGCTCGCACTTCTCTGTGAGTAGTACCAATGGTCGCCAAGGCACAGACCTAAAACTCGACGGCGACAACATCATCGTCAATATGTTGCGAGTGGGCTTCGAGGAAGATGGCAGTTGGCGGCTTTTCAGCCTTCGCCCTGACTTCTCACCAGCAGCCAAGGTCCAGACTGAAGATGACATCACTGCGTCGATCGTTGCTCCGACCAGCACTGGCTCAGCAAAATACGTCGGCAACTGCGAGCGTTACCTGTTCCAGCGTCCCGACGACGCGATCCATCGCGGCTACGATGCCCAAGCTGAACGTGATCTCGCCACACCCGATACGTTCATCTCAAACTTCCATCCGATGACACGCGAACAAGCTCGGACTTTGGTAGCCAATGCCCCAGCTTTTGCACAATTCACTGAACCGCAGCAGGCCTCAATCGCTGAGTTCGCAGCTCAGTCCGATGATCAGTCACCGCAGTACCTCGTCGTGAGTTCAGAACCGCGGATCGTCAATGGCGCTCGCACGAAGAACCCCCGTTACCTGCAACTACGCCCGGATCTGACTCGTCCTGAGCTTACCCATGCTGCTGATGTGGCCTCGCATTTATGGGCTAAGACCCCACTGAGCCAGCCGCTGCCTTTGCCTATCGGCGTGGTTGCAGCAGGACGTCGCAATAACCCGGCTGAAGATGGCGTGCCCCCATTGTGCGCATACAACCCGTTGCACTACATGGAGCTACCTGAACTCCTCATGGAATTCGCCAGTTCGATGACGGGTAAGTCGCCATCGACCACCGGTGCTGGTAGCGAAGGTGCGATGACCAAGGGCCCATTCAACGCATTGCCACCCGTCATTGATCTCAATGCCGCCTTGCTGTGCTACGCCCTAACAGATGCCGATGGTTGGCTTTCCAGCGCCGGTGTCATTGGCCCGAAGATGCGCGTCAACCACGATATTTCCTTGCTCATCCCCGAGCTATTCTCTCGGATGGGAGTGAAAGAACGTCGCGCTGCGCGGTTGATCGAGTCTGGCTATCTTGAGAAGGTCGATGACTTCACCCATAACGGGCGCACTATCCTGGCTAGCCGTCTGGGTTACCGCATGAACGAGAAGTTTGTGACGACGTATTTTGCCCGGATCTTCTTGCACCCGGATGTGGTCTTTACCGATGCCATGCTCAAGCCGGAGCTCCAAGGTCTTGATGATTTCGCCGAGAGTGTGGCTGTTATCGTCGAAACCCACCGCCGGGTTGCGCAGTCCTATCTTGATGACGGCACCATCGCGCTGGCAGTGCCGCCATTGCGAGCACTACTTGAGATCATGGCGCTCGGCGAGAGTAGCGAAGGCTGGACCTTGACCTCGCCGGAGTTCCGCGAGCAATTCACTCGTGAGGCGATCTTGTCCTCAGACTGGTATGCCCAACGTCTAGCAGCTCAGCAGCAGGCAGATGTCGCACGGCTTAGTCATGGCATGGACGTGCTGACGCCCCTTGCCCAGGCTACGTCGCTGTCCCCCGCTCAGCGTGAGTTCTTCCAGGGACGCCTTGTAGCAACTCAGCAGCTGTTGGAGATCGTGGCGGCCCCGCAGTACCAGGAGAACTTGGCAGGCACGCTAGGGCGCCAAGAACATTTCGACTGGAACGCTTAGAAAGAACCTCACACACGAGCTGCTGCGGCATCACGCAGCAGCTCGTGTGCATAAGCAAGGCCTTGTGCCGAGGTTGAACCGCCCATCATCCGTGCTAGTTCTTCTTCACGCTGTGCACCCTCAACAAGGCGAATACCCGATGTGGTGACTTGTCCGTCGCTTGCTTTCGCAACGACGTAGTGAGCGTCGGCAAAGGCGGCAACCTGTGCCAAATGGGTAACGCAGATGACCTGCGCTCGGGTTGCGAGAGCAGCAAGCCGCCGGCCGATCTCGGTGGCAGTAGCGCCACCAACACCAGCATCAACTTCATCAAAGATGAACGTCTGACCTGGGTCATGCTCAGCAAGCACCACTTCCAATCCCAGGCGGACTCGTGACAGCTCACCACCGGAGGCGACTTTAGCGAGCGGTCCCAACGCAGAGCCGGGGTTAGCCGAGAACTGCAAGGAGATAGTTTCTGCGCCGTGTGGCCCCAGTTCAGCAAGCTGTTCCATGCTAAAGCGCAGCCTCGCATGAGGTAGCGCGAGTGCCTTTAGCTCGGTCACCACAGCCTTCTCTAGGCGCTTTGCCGCCTCTTGCCTGTGCGTCGTGAGCTGTTGGGCTGTATGGCGAAGTTCCAGGTTCAATGCGTCGAGCTGCTGGCGTAATGTCGCGATACGTTCATCGGAGCCACTCAACGTCGCGGCACGTTGCGCCGCTTGCTCAGCCCACGCCAAGACCTCATCAATGCTGGTGCCATATTTGCGAGTAAGGTGCTGTAGCGCAGCACGACGGGCTGCAATAGCTTCGAGCCGGGCGGGATCGGCGTCAAGGTCAGCGAGATAGCCCGATAGATCGGCAGCAATATCGCCTAGTGCATAGGATAGATCGGTCATTCTTGTCGCGAGTTCAGCAAGCTGTAGATCGTGCTCGCATGAGTTCGCTAACACTTTCTTTGCCTGCCCAACCAGCCCCAAAGCCCCGGGCTGTTCTGTCACTGCATCGTCATCGCCTGCTAGCGCAGCCAGTGCCACAGTGGCAGCGCCTCGAAGATCATCAGCGGCATGGAGTCGTTGTGCCTCTGCCGCGAGCGCAAGATCTTCTCCTGGCTGCGGATCGACGGCCTCAATCTCGTGGAGTCCAAAGGTCACAAGATCCAGTTCACGGGCTCGTGCTTGGGCATCAGCGGTGAGCGTAGCAAGTTCAGCTGCGGCCTGCTGTCGAGCACTCCAGAGTTCGTGATAATGCTCCAGCAGCGCAAGCAGTTCTGGTCCCCCAGCTCGGTCGAGCACTTCGCGCTGGCGTTCTGCAGTCCCCAATCGAATCTGCTCTGATTGTCCGTGGAGCGTCACGAGCTCTCCGACGAGGTCAGCAAGCACAGCGTTGGTTGTTCCTGCTCCCCCCAGGAATGCGCGACTACGATTTCCTACCAGATGTCGAGCGGCAAGCAGCTCGCCCTCCTCTAGTTCCCCACCGCTTGCGATCACGATGTCGTGTTGGGAAGCATTGAGCCCCGTAAAACGGGCTTCAATGATGGCTCGTTGTGCGCCATGACGAATCAGGCTGGCATCGGCTTTAGCCCCGCTGACGAGGCCAAGCCCAGAAACCACCATGGTTTTACCCGCACCAGTTTCACCAGTAACAACCGTCAGGCCTGCCGCTGGAGTCAGGACTGCCCCATCGATGACTCCAAGGTTACGGATGGACAGTTCAGTTAGCACTGCGCTGCCCTTCTGCGGCGCCACGCCAGCCTTCAATCCGCAGCCCAAACTTACGCACCAAGCGCGAGGTGAATGGCTGTTCGGAGAAGCGCGCAAGACGCAATCGCTGCGTCCCTTGGGTAACCCGCACGGTAGAACCAGCACTCAGGAGAGTGCTTCGTCGACCGTCACACCAGATAGCCCCGTGTGGGCTGAACTGATCGACCAGTTCCATCTCGATGACGCTGCTGGGCCCCACGACGACAGGACGCGAGAACAAAGCATGTGCAGAGACAGGGACCACGAGCATGCTGTCAAGATTTGGCCACAAGATAGGCCCGCCGGCGCTGAAAGAGTAGGCCGTCGATCCGGTTGGCGTTGCAACCAATACCCCATCGCAGCTCCACCGCGACAATGGCAAACCATCAATGTTGACGAGAACTTCGAGCATCCGCTCACGCGCAGATTTCTCAACTGAGACCTCATTGACTGCGACTGAGCTCCAGTTTTGGCCATCGGGAGCAGTTGCCGTGACGTTGAGGGTCAGGCGCTCTTCGACGGTGTAGTCACGGGAATGAATCATCTCAACGAGATGTCCCGTTTCATGGGCTTCAAGCTCGGCCAAGAACCCCACATGTCCCATATTGACTCCGAGCAATGCCACGCCAAGAGGAAGCGCCCATTCGGCTGCTCGCAAGATCGTACCGTCGCCGCCGAAGATAACAGCCAGTTCAGTATCCGCCACGAGCGGCCCGATGGCGA
>JBOFIQ010000268.1:0-1644 GCA_051650245.1 Propionibacteriaceae bacterium
CGACCAGAACCGCTCACCTACCGAGGATGCACTTGCACTCCTCATCGTGCGCGATCTGCAAGGACTTGGACAACATGCAAGGGTGTGGCTAGGCGATCCGGAGAACCGCGATGAGGGCATAAGCCGGGCTGCGGCCGAAGAGGAGCTTGACCCCGACGAAGTAGTCTCCCGCGTGGCGACATCAACGATGTTCAGGGCGCTGGTGTTCTTCGAGTTTGGCCTGCAGACCGGCCATGATTCCCTCGTCGTGGAAGCGAGCAACCTGCTAAGACGAGCGATTTCGTTGACCAAGGCTGCCAGCGCAGTTTCACTTTGGTGGATTCTTCGAATCACTGCAAATCTCATCGACGACCTTTGGTCAAGCAGCCTGCACAAGGTCTTACCCCTCGAAGGCCCACCAGGTTCAGGAGACTATGCCCAGCTCAGGAAGCTGTTTGTTTCCGAGCTGTACAGCCGGCGCTCCTCTGAGGTGGAGCTGTGGCCTTCTCAGTTGCTGGCGGCACAACGGGCCGTCGACGTATCCGACGACTTGGTGGTAGCCCTCCCCACCAGTGCAGGCAAGACGCGAATAGCAGAGATCGCGGCATTGATGGCACTGGCCTGTGGACACCGGGTTTTGATCGTAACGCCACTGCGAGCACTTTCGGCTCAAACCGAGCGCTCCTTTCGCAGGACATTCACGCCTCTTGGATTCTCCGTCTCGTCGCTTTATGGAAGCAGCGGCATAGCCGGAACAGACGAGGATGCGCTGCGGGAACAGAACATCGTCATCGCCACGCCAGAGAAGCTGGACTTTGCTCTGCGAAATGACCCCGACATCATCAATGACGTTGGATTGATCGTCCTCGACGAAGGGCATCTGATTGGCCCCAGCGAGCGCGAGATCCGCTATGAGAACCTGGTACAGCGATTACTACGGCGCTCTGACCATGCTGACCGACGAATCGTTTGTCTTTCGGCAATCCTGCCAGCAGGGGATCAGCTCAACGATCTGACTGCATGGATTCGCAGTGATGCTCCTGGCGATCCGATCCAGTCCAGTTGGCGACCCACGCGCCAGCGCTTTGGCACGTTATCTTGGCTCGGAACTTCTGCACGCCTGAGCTTCGACCTTGAGCCAGATGGCCCGTTTATTCGACACTTTGTGCCGGAGGTTCCGCCTATTCGCCCCCGTCGAACACCGTTCCCCAAGGACAACAAGGAATTGACGCTCGCAGCGGCGTGGAAATTCTCCGAGCAAGGAAAACGAGCACTCGTCTTTTGCACCCAGCGCGATCATGTTGAGGGATTTGCAGAGGCCGCCCTGGATTTGCAACGACGGGGCTTTCTGCCGTCTCTGCTTGCCAATGCCCAGGAAGTCGAACGTGCCATGGCCGTGGGTCGGGAATGGCTAGGGGCCGAGCATCCAGCGGTCCGCTGTCTGTCCCTCGGCGTTGCCATTCATCATGGGCGTCTCCCTGGCCCCTTCCTTCGAGAAGTGGAGGCACTACTTGCCGCAGGCGTTCTGCGCGTTACTGTGGCCTCACCGACCTTGGCCCAAGGCTTGAACCTCAATGCTGCGGTACTCCTGATCCCCAACCTGTACAGGGCGGGAACACTGATCACGGGAGAAGAATTCGCCAACGTCGCGGGCCGTGCTGGCCG
>JBOFIQ010000269.1:0-7647 GCA_051650245.1 Propionibacteriaceae bacterium
ACTGTGACTAATGTGACTGCGCCAACGACTAGCGTTAATGATTATACTTTTGACTTAGCTAATAAAAGTTGTCGCTACATCGGTATTAAATTAGCTAATCATGATGAGCAAACACACCTTACTGTGGCATATGCCGTAAAACATGCTGTGAGAATGGAGGGAGATAAAGCGGTTTTCTTCTTCCCGCCTCTGCATGTTACGACTTACGCGAAGGATAGCGCTACCCCGAACCTAAAAATAACGATGCCCGGAGATATTACTGCTACTGCTTGCTCGGAGTCCTATGCTGAGGATACTCCTTGCAAAATCAGCGATGGGTCAGGTCAGATAAGCGGATCTACAGTGACATTTCGTGGATATAACTTCTCCGGAGGCTGGTTCGAAGTTCAGACGTCTAGATCTGCAATGCCTAATGCTCATCCGGTCTACATCAGTACTACGAAGCAAAAGGTCGGTTTTGCACTACTTGGATTACTGACTGCGGCAGCGCTAGCAAGAGCCGGTTTTGGCATGTGGTCTCGATCGCAGAGAACTCGCGCGGATCGCAATATTCGTGCGCTGCCCCCGGAATTACCAGTGCTCGCTGGCGCCGAGTTGGCCGCTTCAAATAATCCAGATAGAGCCACGATGGCAGCTCTGGTTGAGCTTAATTTGGACAATATCATCCATGTGGGAATGGATTACCCTGTCACACTATCTCCAAATGACGGTAGTGCTGATGCTCCAGGGCTGGAAGGTATTGCTTACGGTGTTGCTTCGACATTTATGGATGACAATGTTAAGCACCGCTCAGCTGCTCTAGGTAAGATCTCCTGCGCAGTAAAAGAGGAACTTGAAAAAGAACATTTGGTTCGCGGATTTCTGCTACCCAAGCGCGAGCGCTCTCTGTGGGATTACCTCTTCTTTGGGGCGCTTGCAGTAGGAGATATTGCCCTATGCGTAGCAGCTATTTTCTCTACAAGTATCGTGCCAGGCGTGGCCGCTGCTGTTGTACTAGTACTTATCGCTACTCTCATTGTGGTCAGAAATCGTCGTTATGCCATCCAACCGATTACTGCGGAGGCAAAGACCTACCGCACTCAGATCGAAGGCTTTGCTCACTTCCTCTCCAGTGATACATTGGCTGATCTTGAGGAGACCATCACCGAGGAGTTATACACCCAGGGCTTGCCGTGGGCGGTGTATCTAGACCATGAGGAGCAATGGATCAGTAAGTGCCTTGTCGCGGCTGCTAGCCGCAACCTTGAGTACAGCAACTGGCCATTTGCCAGTTCCACAGAAATTCAGTGGAACACTTTCGCTAATTTCGTGAAGGGCAAAGCGCAGAAGTCACCGAAGGTGGCGAAGAAGAGCTCCACCGCCGTACAGGGGTCTGCTGTTGCGGGTGAAGCCATAGAGCATGAGGGCGCCGACACCGGCTCGGTCACGTTTGAGCAGCCAGCATGGTCTGATCCAGAGCAGAAATAGCCCCTGCCATCAGTCGTATAGTCATGGGGTTGTAGGTACAGACAAAACTTCTGGAACTCCTATCGGATATGGGATGAACGTCGATAAAGTCATGGCTATGACAGCTGTAGCGCACGAGCATTCCAGTACCAACGTTAGGGCCATGACGTTAGCAGCCGATATTGCAGACGTCTTGCTGTCTATGGGGATTTCAGCAAGCGAAGCGCAAGCAGCAGCGATCACTGTGTGCGAACAATTTTGCGATCGTTCGGTTGCGGTCGAGGTGACATCGACGCTGGTGACGTTAGCGCAGGAGCGCTCGACATCAGGTATTCCGTTGGCACTTATGCGACCGGTGCAAGGGCGCGGGGTGAACAACACCTCCATCCAAGAGATCGACAATATCGTGCGGGCAGTTGAGGCTGGACGGCTTGGTCTTGAAGCAGCAGAAGTGCGTGTCCACAATGTTGTAAAGCATCCGCATCAGAATCCGTGGTGGGTTTTCCCACTGTCAGCGGCAGCGGTTTCTGGTGCAGTGGTCCCGATCTATTCGACCTCCTGGTTAGCCGCATTGCTGGCGTTCATCGTCGGTAGCGTCTGTGACCGTACCTTGTTCTTGCTGACGAGATACCGAGTCCCAGCGTTCTTTGCTCAGGCGCTCACTGCGGGAGTAACCACCGTTGTTGCTGCAGCATTGTCGCTGGCTGTCCATAAGATTCCGGGGCTTCCGGCAATTGATCCTACGCTCGTGGTGGTGGGTGGCGCGGTCATGTTGCTCGTGGGATTGATGTTTGTGGGCGCTTTCCAAGATGCCATCGACGAAAACTACGTCACCGCAGGTGCACGAATCCTTAAAGTCGTCATGCTGACATCGGGCATCGTCGTCGGCATTTTGGGCGGGCTGATGTTTGCACGTTCGGTGGGGCTCTCGATCATCATTCATCCTGACCCGCCTAGCCTGTCGAGCCCGGTGCTGGTCTCTCTTGCAGGTGCTGCCGTGATCGCAGCTATGTATTGCTGGTACTGCCAATCAACGTGGGTCGCCGTCATGGCTGCGGGTATTACTGGTGCAATTACCTGGCTGGTATTTCTTGGAGCATGGCGAGGCTTGGGGCTCGGTCTGATCACCTCAGCCTTCATCTCGGCAGTGCTTGCAGGCTTGCTGTCGGAGTTCTTGGCTCGTCGCTGGCGGATTCCTCCATCGGCTATGACGACCGCAGGCATCGTGACGCTCGTGCCTGGCGTGATGTTGATGGCAGGGCTGATGCAGCTCTGGGCCTACCCGCCCGGGACCCCCAAGTTTTATCTGGGGCTCTTGACCCTGGCGCAGGCGTTGGGTATCGGCTTGGCCGTTGCCGGGGGTGCTTCGCTTGGTCTCTACATCGGACGTCCGCTCAAGCGGCAGTTGCGTATTGCACGTAACCGCGCACTGAAGCGCACCGCAGCACAAGGCGACTAGTTGAACGTAAGGTGCTGGGCTAGCGGTTCTTGTAGCGATGCAGAGAAAATACGATTGATGTGGTCATGGTCGTAATAGACCGGTAGCGTGCCGATTGCCGAATAGCAGGTGGACGCGTCGCAGAAGGTATCGGTCAAATCGATCACGCTGATGCGGGGATCATTCATCGCTTTCGCGGCGGTCACCGCAAGATCAGGAAGAAGCGCCTGGTCCCGGGGCGTCGTACATGCTGTCGGATCAGTTGCGTGCGTGGCCAGACAGTCAGGCATGAACGTTTCACCCGTCGCTGGGTAATCCCGAAGTACGACGACCGGTGCCAGCGCAGTGATCTCTTTGAAGAATGAGGTGAAACCATCGATCCCTTGTTGCTCGGTGGAATAGGTCTCCCCGGTGAAGTAGGTACTGATCACTAGATCAGGGTGGACCTCAGCGATCTGGGCTTTCACTTGGCTGGTGAAGTCAAGACATTGCTGCCCATCACGAGGCTTGCCCATGAATGCGACGATAGGGCTATTACTCGCAGGGCAACCACCCTTGACAGTCATAATCGTGCCCCAACCGGCTTTGTCAGCTAGTGGTTTGATGGCAAAGAACCACGACTCGGTGTGGGAATCACCAATCAGCATGACGACCTTGTTGGGCCGCTCTCCGGTCCAGCAGGGCTTGCCGTATTCGCAGGTTCCGCCCCACGGGGCAAATGACTCGTTGACGTTAGTAATGGGAGGCTCATTAAATGCCTTGAGACCGCAGGTAGCTTGGTTACGTACTGCGGCTGCGCCTAGACAAGGATCGCTACCTGCACGCTGAGCAAATGAAGCAGCTTCGGAGGCCTGGCTCTTGGTCTTGGCAGCGATGATGGTCTGTGCAGATACCGTCATAAGAGCCATGGCAATACCGACGGCAAGGAAAGTTCGGGCGTTGCTCTTGCCAAGCCATGCGGCTCGCTGCCCAGGGATCTCGATGAACCGTCGAGTGGCGTCGGACAAGATAAGAGTCAAGATCAGCAGGAGTACCTTATTCCAGCCGGTCAGCTCATGACCGAGCGCAAATGGGCCAAGGACAAGTAAGGGCCAATGCCACAGATAGATCGCGTAGGAAATATCACCAAGCCATTGGGTCGGTCGTAGTTCCACGAGACGCGTCAGCGGGTCTGCTGGCCCGGTGTCGCCGGCGACGATGATGGCAGAGGTGGCAAGCGTTGGGGCTAAAGCCCACATACCGGGGAAAGCGACTTTGCTCAGCGTAAAACCGGAGGCGAACAGGACAACGACACCGATCCAGCGAAGGAGCAAAGCTGGTTGTGGTGGTGGGGCATATTCGCGCAAGAAGAAAGCAGTCAATGCGCCAATACCAAATTCCCAGACTCGGGTGGTGGTGACGAAGTAGGCGGTACTTTGTGCAGTGTGGCTGAGCACGATTGAGTGCACCAGAGAGGTAGCGGTCAAGAGCAGGAGTAGTCCTGCGATGGTCTTGACCGTATGCCCCTTGAAGAAGCGTCGAGCAAGGAAAAGTCCAAGCAAGATCAGTCCTGGCCAGACAAGATAGAACTGTTCCTCAGCAGAGAGCGACCAATAATGCTGCACCGCAGAAGCGACATCATTGGACGCCGAGTAGGTGATGGACTTCTTGGCCAACCACAAGTTCTCGACGTACATCGTCGATGCAGTGATTTCTCGTGCAGTTGCTAGTGCGGTCCTGCCGGGAGCAAGAAGTGCAGTACCGATCAAGGCAAAGAGTAAGACTGTGAAACTGGCAGGTAAGAGGCGGCGCATACGGCGGGCGTAGAAAGAGAGCAGCCGGACCGTTCCAGTTCGCTCTACCTCGCGCAGGAGGTGGGCAGTGATGAGGTAACCCGAAATCACGAAGAAGGCATCAACGCCAACGAACCCGCTGACAAGACCCTTGTGGGGCCAGACGTGGAAGGCCACAACGAGACCAACCGCGATAGCGCGTAGTGCTTGGATCTCTGGCATGAAGGTGCGCTGTTGACGCTTTATCGCTGCCTCATGAGCAGGGCAACCGGGGATCATGAAAGGCCTAGTCTCTCCGTCGCGGGTGAAGGCGAATTAGTTCCAGCAAACGTCGATTCGGTAGAGCCCGTAGTCACCTTCACGGTCGAGCTCTGTGAAACCAGAAGTGCTATCAAAGCCGAACATACCTGCCATTTCTTGAGCCTCAACTGCCATGAGAGGGCTACCGAAGTCGAGAACGTAGTGCAAGTCTAATGTGCGCACTGAATCGCAGACGCTGGGTATGGAAGATGCGTACTTAAGATTTTCCATGACATCGAGGATGAGCGGATCTTTGCCAAAATATGTGGCGGGGATCATCACCGGATGCCCAGTCCAGGCATAGGCCATGCCGCTGCCATTGAAGGGCACTGCGGCAATCTTGGCACCCTCGGGGATCTTATCGTCGAGGCGTTGAAGAATACGGCTCTTCTCAACATTGACAGGGCCACCGTGGTGGAGCAGCCAACCCTGCTGTAAGACATCATTGGTGGCGGCATCTGTGAGGACGAAATACCCCAGAGCCAGACTCATGAAACCGGCGATCAACTTCCGGCGGAAGTCTGGGGGCGTGATAAGCGCATCAATGCCGTAGACAGCAATGAGATAGGAAACTACGACAAGCTGCGCAGCAACACGGTAAGGGTCGGAGTACCAGGTGCCAGTAAAAGTGTCATGAAGCCAGCCGTTGGGAACAAATGTGGTGAGTAAGAGGATAGCTAGCCCAACACCATAGACAGCAAGTAGCCAGCGGAACTCTTTGCGCACAATGCTGACCCAGATACCAAGCACGGTAAGAATCGCTGCAGTGGCAGCGTAGGGGCCATTGCGCACACCAGAAACCATCACAAGGTGCTGCAAGCTGTCTTTGCTTCGAGGCATCCACAGTAGGTGTTTCACATCGCTGGCCCGTGGTCGCACAATGACCCAGAGTACGAATGCCACTGCGAATACCGTGCTGGCCAAGATCCAGGTAAGTCGAGTGGAAGAGCCAGTAGTTTTTGCCTCGCGTAGCGCCTTCACTAACCAGATTCCGACAATGACGCAGGCGAGGAGCACCATGCCAACAGCGGAGTTTGGGTGGCCAAAGCCGACGCCAGCCATGGCGATTAGCCCTGGTAACGCAGCGGTAGCTAGCGACAGTTTGGGCATGTCTTTCGCCAAACCACAGACCACGACGACACAGGCTAAGACACCGGGGACCATCGTCAATCCACAATAGTTGGCGTACAAGGGCCAGACGGTGGGGAGCTGAAGAGGGAAGGCTGGGAAGGCTAGGGCTAGCGGCCCAGCGAAAGCCAAAGTGATGGGGCGTCGCCCGAAGATAACGCGAACCAGTGCAAGGCAACCGGTAACCCAGACCACGGCAAAGGCTAAGACGGAGGCAAGCAGCGCGATGGTGGCGTTAGTGTTCGGGGCGATCATCAAGGCGAGTGCTGTGGTGTCATGGAAACCGCTGGGATAGAAGGTCACGATCCCAGCCATATCTCCTTGGATCTTGAGTGAGCTACCCATGTGGTGCTGAGCGATCCACTGCACGGCAGAGAAGTGATAGTAGCTATCCCATACTGCGGTAGCAGAGGGGAGAGGGAACATGAAGCGGTGCGCTGCTCGGGCAACGATTGCCACTCCCAAGAACCAACCCACAGCAGCGCCAAGGAGCGTGCCCAGATGTGGGGTAGGAGTTTCCATGCGCTCATACCCGATACGACGCAGGGGAATACGTAACGCCCAGCAGGCCACACAGACCAAGGCAAAGAATGCCAGCGTGGTCCATGGCGTGAAGGGAAGGCCGATAAGATCAAGCAAGACCGCACCCACCGCGATGATACCGACGCTAATAGCGGGACCAGCGGCCAGCGAGGGGACGCGAGATAGCCCCAGCGCCCTGGCGAATCCGTAACCGGGGAGGAACAAGATTGCCGTGATGATGAGCGTATAGATGACAAACATTATTCGGTGTCAGCCTCCCTGAAAAGTCGTTCTACTGTATCGCACGGGGTAGGGATGGGGGTATCTAGTAAGGCCTCAATCGCTGGATGGCGTGACCAAAGTTTCGCAATAAGCAATACGTAATCGCAGGTTATTCTCTGGCCCTGAACTATGTCGGATAGCCTTCCAGGTAAGATCTACCTATCCGCATCTGCAGCGGGTGTACTCCGAAGACCTCATCGCGAAGGAACCTCATGACCGTCGATGTATTGTTCCCCTACTACGGCGACGTCGCCATGATGAAGCTGGCAGTTGAGTCTGTGCTTCGTCAGAGCTACGGCGACTTCCGTCTGATCGTCGTCGACGATGGCTACCCGGATGACTCGATCCCGGGCTGGTTTGCTGGTCTCAATGATGACCGCATTAGCTACGAGCGTAACGAGAAGAACCTGGGTGCTAACGGTAACTACCGCAAGTGCTTGGCGATGGCGACGAACGAACTGTGCGTGGTGATGGGCACTGACGACATCATGATGCCGAACTACCTCGAATGGCTCACCAACGCTGCCGCAGAGCATCCCGAAGCTGATATCTTCCAGCCGGGCGTCTTCGTTATCGATGAGTTTGGTGCGCCGTCGAACACCTTGGTCGAGAAGATCAAGGGTGTCTACCGTCCCAAGGGCCGTGGCGTCAAGATTCTCAAGGGCCAAGAAGCTGCTGCGAACCTGATTGCTGCTGACTGGTTGTACTTCCCCAGCTTGGGATGGCGTACCGAGACCATGAAGAAGTACAACTTCCGCG